>CALEYY010000042.1 GCA_937928295.1 uncultured Moraxellaceae bacterium | reverse complement strand
ATAGCGAGCCGGTGGTGCGCTTTGGCGAGGTTGAGGTCGATCTCGCGCGCCGTCATGTCAGCCGTGCCGGCAACGACATTCACCTCACGCCCATTGAATACCGCCTGCTCGGCGTGCTGCTGGCGAATGCCGGCAAAGTGCTGACGCATCGTCATTTGCTGCGTGAGGTCTGGGGGCCGGGCTACGCCGAGAGCAACCACTACCTACGCATTTATGTAGGCCATCTGCGCCAAAAGCTGGAGGGCGATCCTGCCCAACCCCAGCACTTTCTGACCGAAACCGGCGTTGGCTACCGCTTTCAACTCTGACCTCTGTCAGTCATTTCTGCCCGTGGAGTCATCATGTCTGAACATGCATCGCCCAATCGTCTGCCGGTACTGGCGCTGACCGCCCTCGGCGTCGTCTATGGCGACATCGGTACCAGCCCGCTTTACGCCCTGAAGGAAGTGTTTGCCGGCGCGCATCATGCCGTGCCGATCACGCACGATCACATTCTTGGCGTGTTGTCGCTGATTCTCTGGTCGCTGATCCTGGTGGTCTCGATAAAATATGTCAGCTTCATCATGCGTGCCCACAACAAGGGCGAGGGCGGTGTCATGGCGCTGATGGCGCTGGTTCTGCGTGGCGTGCACGGCAAGCCCTATGCGCCGGCGCTGATGCTCGCCGGCCTCTTTGGCGCGGCGCTTTTTTATGGCGATGGCGCCATCACGCCGGCTATTTCTGTGCTCTCGGCCATCGAAGGACTGGAGATCGGCACGACCGCATTCAAGCCCTATATCGTGCCGCTCACGGTGGGTGTGCTTGCTGTTTTGTTCAGCTTTCAAAAGTACGGCACGGCCAGGATAGGCGTGTTTTTCGGGCCCATCGTGGCGCTGTGGTTTCTCACACTGGCAGCCTTGGGCATTGCCGGCATCGCGCGTAACCCCGAAGTGCTGGCGGCGTTAAGCCCGACCTATGCCTTCGCGTTTTTCCAGCATGAACCCACGATGGCCTTTCTCGGGCTGGGTGCCATCTTCCTGACCCTCACCGGTGCCGAAGCCCTGTATGCCGACATGGGGCATTTCGGGCGCAAGCCGGTGCAGATGGCCTGGTTCGGCTTGGTATTGCCGGCGCTGGTGCTGAACTATTTCGGACAGGGCGCGCTACTGCTGGCCGAGCCCACCGCCATCGATAATCCGTTCTACAGGCTGGCGCCTGATTGGGCGTTGTACCCGATGGTAGCGCTGGCCACCATGGCCACCGTGATCGCCTCGCAGGCGGTTATTTCCGGCGTTTACTCCATCACGCACCAAGCCATGCAGCTGGGCTATGTGCCCCGCGTAGTCGTGCAACACACCTCGCACAGCGAAGCCGGTCAGATCTATTTGCCGGGCGTGAACTGGCTGCTGTTTCTGGCGGTGGTGGCACTGGTCGTGGGTTTTGGTTCATCGACGAGTCTGGCGGCGGCCTATGGCATCGCCGTCTGCGGCACCATGATCATTACCACCGTGCTGGCCTATATCGTGATGCGCCATGTCTGGCGCTGGAGCCTGCCGGCGGCTGGCTTGGTGTGCGGCGCTTTTCTCATCGTGGACCTCGCGTTCTTTGGTGCCAACCTGAGCAAAATTGCCGATGGCGGCTGGTTTCCGCTCGCCCTCGGCGCCGCGCTGTTTCTGCTGATGACGACCTGGAAGCGTGGCAAGCAGATTCTGCAGGCGCGGCTGGAAGCGGATGCCATGCCACTGGAGTCATTTATCGACAGTATCGGCAAAGGGGCGGTGGCGATTGTTCCGGGCTCGGCCGTGTTTCTGACGCCGCAGCCGGAAACCGTGCCGCATGCGCTGCTGCATAGCCTCAAGCACTACAAGAGCCTGCATGAGCGCATGGTCATCCTGACCGTTAATACGCTGGATGTGCCGTATGTAGCGCCCGAACAGCGCGTGCAGGTTGAACGCATCAACGACCAGTTTTACCGGCTGGGCGTGAGCTATGGCTTCATGGATGAACCGGACTTGCCCGCTGTGCTGCCGTTGTGCGCAGAGCAGGGGCTATCGCTGGAGCTGATGCAGACCACTTTCTTCATGGGTCGCGAAACCTTGCTGCCGCAGCGCAGCTCAAGCATGGCCTATTGGCGCGAACAGCTGTTTGTGGCCATGTTCCGTAACGCCAGCAATGCGGCGGCGCACTTTCGCTTACCGCCGAATCGCGTGGTTGAGCTGGGTGCGCAGGTCATGCTGTAAAGGGGCAGCAGGTCGAGCTCCGTTGTCAAAGTTCGACCTGAGTCCCCATTTCCACCACGCGGTTGGTCGGGATCTGGAAGAAGTCGGTGGCCGAGACCGCGTTGCGTGCCATCGCCACAAACAGCTTTTCGCGCCAGCGCGACATGCCGTGACGACCATGCGCGATGATGCGCTCGCGAGACACGAAGAAGCTCGTGTCCATCATGTCGAAGCTCAGCCCCTGCGCCTTGCACAAGCTGAACATGCTCGGCACATCCGGTTGCTCCTTGAAGCCATAAACCGCCGTGACCAGGTAGAACTCATGAGCAATACGCTCGATGACCAGGCGCTCGCTATCCTCCACAAAGGGCACATCGCGAGTCATCAGCGTGAGCAGCACATTGCGCTCGTGGATGATCTTGTTGTGCTTCATGTTGTGCAGCAGCGCGTGCGGCACATAGTGGTGCGACCCGGTCATGAACACCGCCGTGCCCGGCACGGTCTGGCCCGCGCTGGCGCCAATGCTGTTCACGAACAGGTTCAGCGGCATGGTCTCGGAGTTCAGGCGAAGGCTGAGGATGTCGCGCCCAGCCTTCCAAGTGGCCATCAGGAAAAAGGCCGTGCAGCCGATCAGCAGCGGGAACCAGCCGCCCTGCAGCACCTTCAGCGAAGTTGCCGAGAAAAACACCAGATCCACGATCAGGAAGGGCAGGGCCACCGCCGTCGCCACGGCCGGGTGCCAGCCCCAGAGCTTGTGTGCGACCACGAGCAGCAGCAGGGCATCGCAGATCATAGTCATGGTCACGGCAATGCCGTAGGCCGACGCCAGATTGCTCGACGACTTGAAGGCCAGCACCAGAATGATGATGGTGATCAGCAGCGTCCAGTTGAAGAACGGAATGTAGATCTGGCCCATCTCGCGATCGGAGGTGTGGTTGATCTGGAAGCGCGGCAGATAGCCCAGCAGCATGGCCTGGCGCGCAATCGAAAACACCCCGGAAATCACCGCCTGCGACGCAATCACCGTCGCCAGCGTGGACAGCAGGATCAGCGGCACCAGACCCCAGTCTGGCACCAGCCGGTAAAACGGATTCTCGATGGCGCTCGGATCGCTAAGCAGCAGCGCGCCCTGGCCGGCGTAATTCAGCAGCAGCGCCGGAAACACCAGCAGGAACCACGCGCGACGAATCGGCTTGCGGCCGAAGTGGCCCATGTCGGCATACAGTGCCTCACCGCCGGTCACGGTCAGCACCACCGCGCCCATCGCAATGAAGGCCGCCATCGGATGCGCCGCCACGAAGCCCAGTGCCCAGGCGGGATTCACCAGCAGCAGCACCTCGGGTGAATGACGCACATTAACGATGCCGAGCACAGCCAGCGTAGTGAACCAGACCAGCATGACCGGGCCGAAAAAGGCACCGATCGACGCCGTGCCATGGCGTTGAATCAGAAACAGCGAAATCAGCACCGCGATGGTGATCGGAATCACAAAGGCTTCCAGCCCTGGCGACACCACCTTCAAGCCCTCAACCGCCGACAGCACCGAGATGGCCGGCGTGATCATGCCATCGCCAAAAAACAGCGCTGCGCCAAACAGACCGATGCCGATGAGAACGGGCCGCAGCCAGCCGTGGCGATACTGCGCCCGCAGCGCCAGCGCCAGCAGCGCCATGATGCCGCCCTCGCCACGGTTGTCGGCGCGCATGATGAACGCGATGTACTTGATGGACACGATGATGGTCATCGACCAGAAAATCAAAGACAGAATGCCGAGCACATTGGCCTGTGTGAGCGCCAGGCCGTGCGCGGCATGAAAGCATTCCTTGAGCGCGTAAAGCGGGCTGGTACCGATGTCGCCGAAGACCACACCGAGAGCGCCTGCGGTCAGCGCAACCTGGTGTTTGAAGGGGGATGAGCCGGATGACTCAGCTTGCATACAGATCCTCGATGGGCGGGCAGTGAATCCGCCGGCCACCTCGTTTGCGGGCAATGATTTTAGCACCGCTATCCGCGCGATAGCCAAGCACTTGGGCCGCAAAAAGGCTTTGCCTTGCTAGCGAGCTTCCGCTAGGATTGCGCGCCGCTGAAGTGCAAAGCCTCAGCGCGCTGGTGAGGTGTCCGAGTGGCTGAAGGAGCACGCCTGGAAAGCGTGTATACGGTAATCCCGTATCGAGGGTTCGAATCCCTCTCTCACCGCCAACTGAAAACAAAGGCCGTTATCTCAGTCAAAACAACGACTTGAAGATAGCGACCTTTTTCATTCCCCCACACGCCGCGTCAGCGCATCTCCCTACGCCAAATCAAATCGATCCGCGTTCATGACCTTGGTCCACGCTGCCACGAAATCCTGCACAAACTTCTCGCGGTTGTCGTCCTGGGCATACAACTCGCTGTAGGCGCGCAGAACCGAGTTGGAGCCAAACACCAAGTCCGCGCGTGTGGCGGTCCATTTCACGCGGCCGGTCTTGCGATCCACGATGTTGTAACTGTTGCGACCCGTGGGCTCCCAGGTGTTGGCCATGTCGGTCAGGTTGATGAAGAAGTCGTTGCTCAGTGCCCCCACGCGATCGGTAAACACGCCATGAGCGGTTCCGCCATGGTTGGTGCCGAGCACGCGCATACCGCCGATGAGCACCGTCATTTCCCGGGCGCTTAAGCCCAGCAGTTGCGCGCGATCCAGCAAAAGCTCTTCGGGTTTGACGGTGTAATGCTGCTTCTGCCAGTTGCGGAAGCCGTCGGCGACAGGCTCCAGCACATCAAATGATTCACTGTCGGTCTGATCCTGGCGGGCATCGCCACGACCAGGCGCAAACGGCACGATGATGCTCTGGCCGGCCGCCCGCGCGGCCTGCTCGATGCCGACATTGCCGGCGAGCACGATGACATCCGCCGCGCTGGCACCCGTGTCAGCGGCAATCGCTGCCAGCACAGCCAGCACGCGAGTCAGCCGCTCGGGCTCATTGCCGGCCCACTGTTGCTGAGGCATCAGCCGGATGCGTGCGCCATTGGCACCGCCGCGCTTGTCGGAGTCGCGATAAGTGCGGGCGCTGTCCCAGGCGGTGCTGACTAAGTCGCTCACAGACAAGCCGCTGGCGCTGATCTTGGCCTTCACGGCCGCTACATCGTAGTTGCGGTTGCCGGCGGGCACCGGGTCTTGCCAGATCAGATCTTCCGACGGAACTTCGGGCCCGATGTAGCGGCTCTTCGGGCCCAGGTCACGGTGGGTCAGCTTGAACCAAGCGCGGGCGAATACATCGGAGAAATACGCCTGATCAGCGGCAAAACGCTCGGATATCTTGCGATATGCCGGGTCCATTTTCAGGGCCATGTCGGCGTCGGTCATGATCGGGTTGTAGCGGATGGACGGGTCTTCGACATCGGCCGGTTTGTCTTCCGCGCGAATGTTGATCGGCTCCCACTGCGTGGCACCGGCCGGGCTCTTCTTCAGCTCCCAGTCGTAGCCCAGCAGCAGCGTGAAGTAGCCGTTGTCCCACTGCGTTGGGTGTGTGGTCCAGGCGCCTTCGATGCCGCTGGTCACGGTGTCGCGGCCGATGCCACGACTGGTGTGATTGTTCCAGCCCATGCCTTGTTCGTGCACATCGGCGGCTTCCGGTGCCGGGCCGAGGTTGGCGGCGTTGCCATTGCCGTGTGCCTTGCCCACGGTGTGGCCGCCTGCCGTCAGTGCTACGGTTTCTTCGTCGTTCATGGCCATGCGGGCGAAGGTCACGCGCATATCCTGCGCCGTTTTGAGCGGATCGGACTTGCCGTCCACGCCTTCCGGGTTCACATAGATCAGGCCCATCATCACAGCGGCCAGCGGGTTCGCCAGGTCGCGTTCGCCCGAGTAGCGGCTGTTTTCGCTGCCGCTGGGGGCCAGCCATTCCTTCTCGGCACCCCAGTAGATGTCTTTCTCCGGGTGCCAGATGTCTTCGCGGCCGAAGCCGAAGCCGAAGGTCTTCAGGCCCATGGATTCGTAGGCGACATTGCCGGCGAGGATGATCAGGTCGGCCCAGCTGACTTGGTTGCCGTATTGGCGCTTGATCGGCCAAAGCAGGCGTCGGGCCTTGTCGAGGTTGGCGTTGTCGGGCCAGGAGTTCAGCGGCGCGAACCGCTGCTGCCCGCCGCCGGCGCCGCCGCGCCCGTCGCCGGTGCGGTAGGTGCCGGCGCTGTGCCAGGCCATGCGGATGAACAGGCCGCCGTAGTGGCCGAAATCGGCCGGCCACCAGTCCTGGCTGTCGGTCATCAGGGCGGTCAGGTCGGCGATCACCGCGCCCAGGTCGAGCCCCTTGAACGCCGTGGCATAGTCGAAGTCGGCGCCCAGCGGATTGGAGCGCGCGTCATGCTGGTTCAGGCCGTCGAGCCGCAGATTGTCGGGCCACCAGTCGCGGTTGGCGCGGGCGCCGCCGCCGTGGGGGAAAGGGCACTTGGAGCTGTCGTCGGCCATGGTCGCGGCTCCTGGGGGTACGAGGGACAACAGGCGGAGGGCGTCGCTGGTTCAGGGGGGAGGGGCGCCACGTTGTCGGCGCGGCTGATGCCCCAGATGCACGAAAGCCCGAGGACCACGGCGCACAGGGTCGCGAGAGCCCTGCGGATAAAGAGCGTCATCGATTCCTCCTGGTTG
>CALEYY010000041.1 GCA_937928295.1 uncultured Moraxellaceae bacterium | reverse complement strand
GTCGGCAACTCTGGCCGGGGCCATAGCCGACGTGCTGGCGGCGCGTACCGCACCCGACTGGCCCGAGCGCCGCACGGGCACATGTGGCGGAGAACTTCTCCGCTGGAACGCATGGTCGATGCCACCTCACTAACAAGATTCTGCATGCCGCCTGCCAGGCTAGTGGTGCCACCAAACAGGACCAAATCGTTTTCGGCCGCCGCCATGCGCAAGGCATTGCGGTTATCGCCCACCCCAAAAGTGCCCGTGCCACTGGCGGCTGCAACTTGACTCGGTGCTGTCAGATTCATGACAAGACCAGCAGCGACGCCACTGGTTGGCTTGATCAGAAAGGTGTCACCCGCTGCAGCGGCTCCCGAAAAGCTTATGTTCAAACCGACGCTGGCGGCGCTCACTGAGACATTGCCAGGCTGGGTATACAGGCTGAAGCCGCCAATACCATCGGCAATGACGCTGTAGTTGTCACCGGTGAGTTGACCGATATTGGCCACACTTGCCGTCACGCTTGCTGTACCTGTGTTTAGGCCGCTACTTTGCACAACCACAGGCGGAATACTGAAGAAGGGCTGCCCCGCGTTACCACTAAGATCGCGTCCATCTTGCTGAATGCTGTTGATCTGATTGGCAAGCCCCATGGCCAGCAAGCCAATCTGGCTACGCACGGGTGCGAGCACTTCTTCGCGGAAGGCAATCAATCCACCCAAGCTACCGCCCTCCAACGCATCGGTAATGACACCACCACCCGGCAGGGTCACATCGGGTCGGCTCGGATCAAAACGATTCGCAGACACCGTCAGCACCTGCGGATTATTAGACAACACCAGTGATTGGCCGTTGCCGATGAAAACATTCAGGGCACCATCCGATTGCTCAACGGTGCTGACTTTGACCAACTTGTTAAGCCCGAGAAGCGCTTGATCACGCGCATCAAGCAAATCATTGGGTGGGGATGTCGGGTTAGCACCCGTGGCTTCACCGATAGCCTTGTTGAGTTCGGCAATACGATTGGCAAAACCGTTTATTTCATCGACTGAGCTACGCAGACGCTGATTGACTTCGACATCGATACGATCAAGCTGACTGTCGATGTCACGCACGCGAGCGGTAACGGCGTCGCCCTCGCCCAGCAAGACGCGACGAGCTGCCAGCGATGAAGGATCAGTGGCAACATCCTGCACCGCATTGAAAAAGCGCGACATGGCTGCGTTGATGCCAGTGGTAGGGTCGGAGACTACAGATTCGACACGGGTGGCCAAACCGGAAAAGGTTTCTTCTCGCGACAGCCCAGCAGTATTGCTACGAACCTGATCAATCACGAAGGCATCGAAAACACGGCGTAGCGAGGCGACTTGCACGCCAGAGCCTATAGAGCCAGCGCCTGCCTGATTGGCGATTCGCGTACTCAGATCGACACGCTGCCGACTGTAGCCCTCCGTATTGGCATTGGCGATGTTATGACTGGTGGTCGCCAACGCACGTTGATACGTTGATAACGCCGAAAGCGCACTGCCCATCATGTCTGCCATTTTCCACCTCTGCGCGCCCCGGCAACCTGACGGTTCCTTGACGCTTTACGGATCTACGGGCCCGGCAGCCGCCGGCAAAACAACGGCCGGTTGACGCAGGGATAGCCGCAACGCCAGTGTTTGTGCGCTTTGCGGCGCGGGCGTGAGCTGCTTCACCATGACTTTTGCAAGGCCTATGCCACCTTGCTCGGCGAGGTTCACCGAAAGCTGGTTATCGAACATGTCGCGATACGCCTTTCCACTCTCATCGCTGAACAAATCACTTTCGGGCACGGCGGCGCGCATGCTTTTCAGCATCATTTGCAGGTACAGCGATTCGAATTGTTTGGCGACCGGCAGCAGCGCCTTGGCCGGATCTTCCGTGGCCTCACGCTTGAGTGCAGACAGGCCGGCGGGATCGTGAAACAACACGCCGGTGGCAGAGACATCGCGAGTGCCGGTCATGGCTCAGACTCTTTTTCAGATCACGATCAGTTCGGCGCGCAAGGCACCGGCCTGACTCAGGGCTTCGAGAATGGCGACCAGATCCGAGGGCGATGCGCCCACGGCATTGATGGCACGCACCACATCGTCCAGCGTGTTGCCGGTGTCGAGCTTGAACATGCGCGGCGTGGCCTGCTCGACCGCAATCGACGAACGCGGCACGACCGTGGTTTCGCCTTTGGAGAAGGCGTTGGGCTGGCTCACTTCCGGCTTCTCGCTGATGGTCACGGTCAGTGAACCGTGCGTGACAGCCGCCGGCAGTGTGCGTACCGTGCCGCCAATAACGATGGTGCCGGTGCGCGAATTCACCACCACACGAGCGGATGCCTCGGCCGGCCTCACCTGCAGGTTTTCCAGCAACGACAGAAACGAGATTTGTTTATCGCTGTCCAAGGGGGCGACGACGGCAATCGAGGTGGCATCCACGGCACGCGCCACGCCTTCGCCGAACTGGCCGTTGATGGCCTCGACCAGGCGATGCGCCGTGGTGAAGTCGGAAGTTTTCAGGTTGAGCTGGATGACGCCGTTGCTGGCGACCTGCCCCGGCGCTTGCCGTTCCACCGTCGCGCCATTGGGAATGCGACCGGCGCTAGGCACATTGACCGTGATGCGAGAACCATCCTGACCGGCTGCAGCGAGACCGCCGACCAGCAGGCTGCCCTGCGCCATGGCATAGACCTGGCCATCGGCACCGGTCAGCGGTGCCATGAGCAGACTGCCGCCGCGCAAGCTGCCGGCGTTACCAATGGACGATACCGTGACATCGATATTCTGGCCGGGCTTGGCGAACGCCGGCAGCATGGCGTGTACCGTCACCGCCGCCACATTCTTCAGCTGCGGACTTACATTGTCCGGCACCTTGATGCCGAAGCGCGCCAGCATGTTGCGGATGCTCTGAATGGTGAACGGGGCCTGGCTGGTCTGATCGCCGGTGCCGGGCAAGCCCACCACCAGACCGTAGCCGACGAGCTGGTTTTCACGCACGCCGGTGATCGACACCAGATCCTTGATGCGCTCGGCCTGCACAGCCATTGGCGCACTCAGCACCAGCAGCGCGGCCAGCAGATTACGGAAGATGGTCATGGTCATGCCCTCGTTCAGAGCGGTGCCAGCACGGACTGGAAAAGTCGTGCCAGCCAGCCCATGGCATTGGCATCGTTGAGCATGCCCTTGCCGCTGTAGGTGATGCGTGCATCCGCGACTTTCCACGACGGCACGCTGTTGTCCGGCCCTACATCCACCGGGCGGATGGTGCCGGCCAGTCGAATGAATTCTTCGCCCTGATTGAGCGTGACCCACTTCTCGCCCTGCACGCGCAGATTGCCGTTGGCCAGCACTTCGGCCACGGTCACGGTGATGCTGCCGCTGAGGCGATTGCTCTGGCTGCTCGCGCCCTGGCCCTTGAAGTCCTGCTGGGAGCTGAGCTGGGTATCGAGAAGGTCACGACCCTTGAAAGTCACCGGCCCGCCCAGCAAAGTCCCGGTAGGGATGGCGACGCTGCTGTCTTTGCCGGTCGTGGTCGTGGACTGCTTGCTGGCATCGGTCTTTTCCACCAAATTGATGGTGACGATGTCGCCAACCTGACTGGCGCGATGATCCACAAACAGGTTCGCGCCACGACCGGCCTGATAGATGGCGCCAGGCGTTGCCGCTGCCGGGCTCATAGCAACCGGCGCAGCAGCCTGCCAAGCTTGGTCGCCGGGCTGGATCATCGCGTTGTGCTGGCAGGCTGAGAGACTCAGTGCCGACATCAGCGCCCA
>CALEYY010000040.1 GCA_937928295.1 uncultured Moraxellaceae bacterium | reverse complement strand
TCTGATCAAACCAACCAGTGGCGTCGCCGCCGGCCTTGTCATGAATCTGACAGCACCTGGTCAAATTGCCGCCGCCAGTGGCACGGGCACTTTTGGCGTGGGTGACAACCGCAATGCGTTGCGCATGGCGGCAGCCGAAAATGATCTGGTGTTGTTTGGCGGCACCACGAGCTTGGCGGGCGGCATGCAGAATCTCATCAGCGAAGTCGCCTCCACGGTGCGTTCCAGTGAGGTCAGCGTAGCCTCGCAATCGCTGTTGCTGGAGCAGTCGGTATCGCGTCGTGATGCCGTCTCTGGCGTTAATCTTGATGAAGAGGCCGGCAATCTGATGCGCTATCAGCAGGCTTATCAAGCCGCTGCACAAGTCGCCTCCGTGGCTAACACCATCTTCCAGACCATGATCGACACCTTCCGGCGTTAATGGAGACTGACCATGCGTATTGCCTCTTCCCAATGGTTTCGCCAAAGCATGAGTAGCCTCATGGAGCAGCAGGCAGCTGCCGCGAAAACCCAGCAGCAGCTGGCCTCCGGCAAGCGCTTGCTGAAGCCGTCGGATGACCCGGTGGCGGCCACGCGTGCGATCGATGTGAATCGCGCCGTAGAAAAGCTCGGTCAGTACCAGCGCAATAGTGTCCAGACTGAAAATCGTTTGCGCTTGCAAGAGACCGCTGTGGGCGGAAGCCTCGATGTGCTGCAGCGTGTGCGTGAGCTGGCCGTGCAGGCTAATAACGGTACGCAAAGTGATGATACGCGCGGAGCCATCGCAGCCGAAGTCGAGCAGCTGCGTGACTCCCTGCTGCAACAAGTAAACATGAAAGATGGCACCGGAAAATACCTGTTCGGGGGTTATGGCGAAGACAAGCCACCCTATATGACCCTCGGCGGACAAGCCTTTCCGGTGCTGGAGAATGCGGCTGGCCAGCGCGTGCCCGGTATGCTTGATGGCAGCGGCCAGCTGGTGCCGGCCACCTTGTCCGGTGGTGTCGTGGTAGCGGATGGCAGCCTCAATCCGGCCGACTTCAGCCCATCGGCAACTGACCAGCGGCACATCGACATAGGCCCTTCGGCCACGCTTGCGGATGTTGATCCGGCCTTGACGGTGTATCAGCAGGGCAGTGGCGCATCACGCAGTGATCTGCTTGCCGATGTCCAGCGCCTGGCTGATGGCCTGCGCAAACCGGTGGTGTCCGACAGCACTATTCCTATACCTGCCGGCTCGCTCAGCCAGAGCCAGATGAGTACGCTTATGGCCGACAGCCTGACCCGGCTCGATAACAACATCGGGCATCTATCCGATGTGCGCACCGGGATTGGCACGCGCCTGAATCAGCTCGATGTGCAGGCCGACATTCGCGGCGCATCGACCCTACAACTGCAGACCACGCTGTCGTCGCTGCAGGATGTGGATTACGCCGATGCCATCGCCAAGCTTAATCAGCAGCTCACCGGCATTCAGGCCGCACAGCAGGTCTTCACTAAGGTGCAAGGCTTGTCGCTGTTCAACTATTTGTAAGCACTCTCTGTAATCAAATCGCACACCAAGAGGCTCCGTGTCAGTAAATGCAGTGAATTGTCGAGACTGTGTTAAAGGCCCTCAAGAAGCATCCGGGGCCAACGATAAACAGGGTGTTAGCGAGATGAAGCCACTCCGGCAGAGACCGCTACCGCCTAGTCAATAAAGACCTTCGGGAGAAACATCATGGCTCTGTCCATCAACACCAACGTCGCTTCCCTTAACGCACAGCGCAATGTCGCTAAGTCGCAGGAAGGCCTCGCTACCTCGCTGCAGCGCCTGTCTACCGGCCTGCGTATCAATAGCGCCAAGGATGACTCGGCTGGTCTCGCCATCAGCGAGCGCTTCAGCAGCCAAATCCGCGGCCTCAACCAGGCTGCCCGTAACGCCAACGATGGCATCTCGCTGGTACAAACGGCAGAAGGCGCCTTGAGTGAAGTTGGCAACAACCTGCAGCGTATCCGTGAGCTGGCCGTTCAGGCCTCCAACGGTACCAACACCCAGGTTGACCGTGACGCACTGAACGCGGAAGTGACTCAGCTGAAGTCAGAAATTCAGCGTGTCTCTGAACAGACCAACTTCAACGGCACCAAACTGCTCGATGGCTCGTTCTCGGGCGTGGCCTTTCAGGTCGGAGCCAATGCCGGTGAGACCATCACCATCGCCAGCATCGCCAACACTCAGGTGGCGTCGCTCGGTGGCACCATCAACCGCTACAGTGCCTCGGTGTCGGCCTCGGCGATGACCAGCTTCGCCACTGCCATTCCGGCCGGCGGCCTGACCATCAACGGGACTGATGTGGGTGCCATTGCTGCCGGTGCCAACTCGCAGGAGCGTGCCGGTCAGATCACCGAAGCCATCAACCGTGTGTCCTCGACCACCGGTGTGGGTGCCTCGTATGACGCCACTTCCGGCCAGGTCACGCTGACCAGCGCAGCTGCCGTCACGGTCGGTGGTGCCAGCGGTACGGTAGCCATCTCAGGTTTCGCCGCCGGCTCGGTCGGTACCTCGACTCCTGCTGTGGGCGTGAACTCGGTCAATGTGTCCAGCTTCACCGGCGCCCAGGACGCGATTGCGATGATGGACTCGGCCTTGAAGGCAGTGAACACCGCGCGTGGCAACCTTGGTGCTGTCCAGAACCGTTTCTCGTCGACAATTGCCAACCTGCAAACGACGTCGGAAAACCTGTCGGCCTCCCGTGGTCGCATCGTGGATGCTGACTTCGCTGCTGAAACAGCGAACCTGTCCAAGGGTCAGATCCTGCAGCAGGCTGGTACCGCCATGCTGTCGCAGGCGAACTCCCTGCCACAGGGTGTGCTCGGTCTGCTCCGTTAAGCGCAGACCTCCCGGCCGGGTGCGAGCCCGCCGGGCATTTTCCCCCACAGGCAGGGAGCGAGCTCATGGTTCGCTTCCTGTTTGTGCTTGCGTCACAGATAGCGACTTCAGGCGGAGACGACAATGGCAGGTTTGACCACCAACGGACTCGGTTCCGGCCTCGATGTGAACAGTCTGGTGACGCAGCTGGTTCAAGCCGAGCGCGCACCCGCCGACAGCCGTATCAGCGCTCGCAGCACCAAGGTGCAGTCACGACTCTCGGCCTATGGTGGCTTGCGCGCCACGATTGCCGAGTTTCAGGACACCTTGAAAAAGCTGCAAAGCGAGACCGCCTTCAAGAGCCGCACCGCGCAAGTCAGCAACGACACGCTGGTCAAGGCATCGGCTGGCACCACGGCGTCTACCGGTCTTTACAATCTGTCGGTGGAGGCGCTGGCGAGCACGCAGAAGCTGGCATCGCCGGCCTTCGCAACTGCCACCACCAGCGTTGGCACCGGGCGTCTCGACATCAGCGCCGGCACCGTTAACTTCAGTGTCGACATTGCTGCCGGCAGTGACTCCCTGACCAATATCCGCGATGCCATCAACAGTGCCACTGGTAATCCGGGCGTACGCGCCACCATCGTCAACGCCAGCACGGGCAGCCATCTGGTGCTGACCGCCGCCGGTAGCGGCAGCGCACAAGGCATCAGCATCAATGCCGTGACCACGCCACCGCCCGCCATTTTCATTCCCGGCGTAACGCCACCCGGCGATACCGGCGATCTCAGCCAG
This sequence comes from uncultured Moraxellaceae bacterium, assembly GCA_937928295.1. Classification (GTDB taxonomy): domain Bacteria; phylum Pseudomonadota; class Gammaproteobacteria; order Pseudomonadales; family Moraxellaceae; genus Perlucidibaca. Next base: position 832 of record CALEYY010000040.1, on the reverse strand, counting down.
CTCAATTACGCCCCCGGTGGCAGCAGCAACCCCATGCAGGTGCAAACTCCAGCTGCTGACGCGCGCATTCTGCTCGACGGCTTCACGCTGACCTCGCCGACCAACACCTTCAGCACCGCCATTGATGGCGTGACGCTGGTGGTCGCCAAGTCATCGCCCGGTGAAAAAGTCACGCTCAACATCAACGAAGATCGTGGTAGCACGCGCCAGGCCATCGATCAGTTCGTGGCTGGCTACAACAAGCTGCAAACGCAGCTCAACACGCTCACCGCCTACAACCCGACCACGCAGGTGGCCGGGCAGTTACAGGGCGATGCCGTGGCGCAGCGACTGGCCAGCGTGCTCAAGTCAGAAATCAATACCGCCCTCGCAGGCGCCTCGCTGGATCTCGACAGCCTGGCCGAACTGGGCATCAGCAGCCAGGCCAAGACCGGCACGCTCACGGTCAATGCCACTCGGCTCGATGCCGTGCTGGCGACGCGCATGACGGAGGTCGCCACGCTGTTTAGTGGCAGCAGCGGCCTCGCGGCGCGCTTCGGCCAGGTGCTCGACGGCTATGCCAGCACTACAGGCGTCATCGAAGGTCGCAGCAGCAGCCTGCGCTCGGAAGTGAAGACCCTGAGTGCGCAAAAGCAGGCGCTGGATACACGCATGACCGCGCTCGACGCCCGTTATCGTAAGCAGTTCACGGCGCTCGACAGCCTCTTGTCAGGATTCGCCAATACCAGCTCGTTTCTGACCCAGCAGCTGGCAAAATTATTGTGAATATCATCAAGTTTTCTGACCTTATGCCGATAAGAAAAGTATGTGAATAGGCTTGGTCAGGAGACCC
>CALEYY010000039.1 GCA_937928295.1 uncultured Moraxellaceae bacterium | reverse complement strand
GACTTTCCAGATGTGCATCTGCGCATTGCTGGCGCTGGTGAGGTGACCTATGTCACTCGCCTTCACATATTAGCCAATGAGCTGGGCCTGCAACGTATTCACTGGCTCGGGCATGTGGCAGGCGAATATAAAACGGCTTTGCTAGAGCAGGCCGAGATTTTTGTGCTGCCTTCGCATTCGGAGAATTTTGGCATTGCTGTTGCCGAGGCACTGGCTGCTGGGCAGCCCTGTATTGTTGGCAAAGGTGTTGCATTGGCAAACCAGATTGCGCTCGCCGGTGCTGGCTTGGTGGTGACCCCTGAGTCAGATAGCATTGCCATGGCACTTAGCCAGCTTCTCACGCATCATGCGCAGCGCAATGACATGGCCGGCCATGCCCGAACGCTGGCGAACGAGTTTTCTGTGCCAGCTTTGGGCTGCCGTTTGCATGATTTGTATCGATCTATCCTGACTTGAGTAATGCCTTTGTGGATGTAACACCGGTCATCCTGACCTATAACGAAGCGCCCAACATCGCACGAGTGCTGGAGCGTCTGCGCTGGGCCCGAGAAGTCGTCGTGGTCGACAGTGGCAGTACCGATGGAACGCTGCAGCTGCTGGCGGCTGCGCCCAATGTGCGTGTTGTGCATCGCGCGTTTGACAGCCATGCCCGGCAATGGACTTTTGCCGTCCATGAAACCGGTATCGGCACACGCTGGGTATTGGCATTGGATGCCGATTATCTGCTGACCCCCGAGCTTACAGCGCTGCTGCCAGAGTTGCTGAGCAGTCAGGATGTGGCGGGTTATCGCGTGCCGTTTCGCTACTGCGTCCATGGCCAGCCCTTGCGTGGCACGCTCTATCCGCCGGTGATTGCGCTTTACCAGCGTGCCGGTGCGCGTTATGTGCAGGATGGCCATACCCAGCGTTTGCAGCTGGATGGTGCCATTCGTGACTGCCCGGCGGGCATGTTGCACGATGACCGCAAGCCCCTCAGCCACTGGCTTTGGGCGCAGGATCGTTATGCCCGACTTGAGGCTGATCTGCTCTTGGCGACCCCGTGGCGTGAGTTGCGTTGGCCGGATCGCCTGCGCACCATTCCCATGCTCGCGCCAGTCGTGGTGTTTTTCTATTGCTTGCTGGCCAAGCGCGGCATCCTAGACGGTCGGGCGGGGCTTTTTTATGCCATGCACCGCCTCACGGCCGAACTGATTATTCAGCTTAAGCTTTTTGAGCGGCGTTGGCTGGGAGTGCGGCTATGAAGCTTGATCTCTATACGACAGGTGGTTTTCAGCGTGGCCGTTCGCGATGGGTGGAGCTACTTTGGCTCATTGTTCAAGGAGCGCTTGTTGACTGCTGGCTGCCCGGCTCTTGGCATCGTGCATGGCTGTTGCGTTGCTTTGGTGCGAGCTTAGGGAAGGGTGTAGTCATAAAGCCCCATGTTCGCGTGAAATTTCCTTGGCGTCTTGTTGTCGGAGACTATGTCTGGATTGGAGAGGGTGTCTGGATCGACAATCTGGCGGAAATTCGTATTGGCAATCACTGCTGTATTTCGCAAGGGGCTTATCTGTGCACCGGTAGCCATGATGCTCGACGAGACAGCTTTGGGCTGCGTACAAGCCCTATCGTGGTAGGTGATCGGGTTTGGATTGGCGCAGCAGCGCGTGTGGCACCGGGTATTTCGCTGGCTAACGGCACACTGCTGCAGATGGCCGCTGTGCTGACACGTTCGACCCAGCAAGATGGCATTTATGCCGGTAACCCAGCGGTGTTTATCAAGCAAAGGATTTCCCGATGATATCGCTCGCCACCCAATTGAGCATGGTTGCTT
>CALEYY010000038.1 GCA_937928295.1 uncultured Moraxellaceae bacterium | reverse complement strand
ACGATGTGGACATGCTGCCCGGCTTCAAGAAGGTCAAGCCGCAGGTCTACGCCGGTCTGTTCCCGATCACCTCGGATGACTACGAGCCGTTCCGCGATGCGCTGTCCAAGCTCACGCTCAATGATTCGGCGCTGTTTTTCGAGCCGGAATCGTCGGATGCGCTGGGCTTCGGCTTCCGCTGCGGCTTCCTCGGCATGCTGCACATGGAGATCGTGCAGGAGCGTCTGGAGCGCGAATACAACCTCGATCTGCTGACCACGGCACCGACCGTGATCTACGAGATCGTCACCAAGAAGGGTGAGACGCTCTACGTGGACAACCCCTCGAAGCTGCCGGATACCGGCTCGGTCGAGGAGTTCCGCGAGCCCATCGCCGAATGCCATATTCTGGTGCCGCCGGAGTATCTGGGCGATGTCATCAAGCTCTGCCAGGAACGACGCGGCACGCAGAAGAGCCTGCTGTTTCACGGCAAGCAAGTCGCGCTGACCTACGAAGTGCCGATGGGTGAGGTCGTGCTCGATTTCTTTGATCGCCTGAAGTCCTGTTCACGCGGCTATGCCTCGCTGGACTACGCCTTCACGCGCTTCGAGCCATCCAGCCTGGCGCGTGTCGACATCCTCATCAACGGCGAGCGAGTCGATGCGCTGGCGATGATTTGTCACACCGACAATGCCCGTTATCGCGGCATGATCATCGTGGAGAAAATGAAGGAGCTGATTCCGCGCCAGATGTTCGATGTCGCGATTCAGGCCGCGATTGGTGCGCAGGTCATTGCCCGTCAGACCGTGAAAGCCATGCGCAAGGATGTGCTTGCCAAGTGCTACGGCGGCGATGTGAGCCGTAAGCGCAAGCTGCTCGACAAGCAGAAGGAAGGCAAGAAGCGCATGAAGCAGGTCGGCAATGTGGAGATTCCGCAGGAAGCCTTCCTGGCGGTTCTGAAAGTCTAAATAAATCCACGCGCGAGTCGCGGGAGCGTTCATGGATATTGATTTTTCGTTGGTGCTGACGCTGGCGGTTCTGGTCACCGGCCTGCTCTGGGGTTTTGATGCGTCAGCCCTGAAGCCGATTCGTCTGCGCCGCTTGCAGGCAGCCCAGACGGCAGCCCGTGAACAGGGCGCGACGCTGCCGGCCGAGGCCGAGCAGAAGCTGCTGCGCGAGCCTTGGCTGTTCGAGACGGCGCACAGTTTCTTCCCGGTGCTCGCCGTGGTCTGGGTGCTGCGCTCGTTTCTCGCCGAGCCGTTCACCATCCCGTCGGGTTCGATGCTGCCGTCGCTGCAAATTGGCGACTATGTGCTGGTCAACAAGTTTGCCTACGGCGTGCGTTTGCCGGTGTTGGGCACGCTCGTGTTGCCGGTGAGTCTGCCGGCTCGTGGCGATGTTATGGTGTTCAAGTTCCCGGCCAATCCGTCGGTGAACTATATCAAGCGCGTCATCGGCTTGCCCGGCGACCATATCGAAAGTCGCCATGAGGTGCTGTTCATCAATGGCATCGAGGCCAAGCGCGAGCTGCTCTCGCAAGAGCCGGTCATCGAGCCCTGGCAGCAAGTCTGGCGCGAAAATCTGCTGGGCGTGCAGCACATCACCCGTGAAGAGATCGGGCGCGAGCCTGCCGGTGGCGATTGGTCTTACACCGTGCCGGCCGGTCATTACTTCATGATGGGCGACAACCGCGACAACTCCAACGACAGCCGCTTCTGGGGCCCGGTCGCCGAGCACCTGATTGTCGGCAAGGCATTCTTTATCTGGATGCACAAGAAGCCGGGTCTGAACTTGCCGAGCTTTGACCGCAACGGGAGCATCGAGTGACGCAGCCGCTGGCGCGCCTCCAGCGCATTCTGGGCTATCAGTTCCAGAGTGAGGCTTGGTTGCAGCTGGCACTGACGCACCGCAGCGTATCCGGCAAGCGCAACAACGAGCGCCTGGAGTTTCTCGGTGACGGCCTGCTCAATTTCGTCATCGCCGATTGCCTGTACCAGCAGTTCCCGGATGAAAACGAGGGGCGCTTGTCGCGCCTTCGGGCCACGCTGGTGCGCGAGGAAAGTCTGGTCATCCTCGCGCATGAGTGGAAGCTCAGCGAATTTCTCATCATGGGCTCGGGCGAGCTGAAGAGTGGTGGCTATCGTCGCGACTCGACCCTGGCCGACGCAGTCGAAGCCATCATCGGTGCCATGCATCTGGATGGAGTGGCGATGCCCGACATGCAGGCGCATATTCGACGCTGGTATGGCGAAAGGCTGCTGCGCATTGAGGCGAGCGATGCCCTCAAGGACGCCAAGAGTCGTTTGCAGGAATTTCTGCAAGGTCGCAAGCTGGCGTTGCCGACCTACGAGCTGATCAGCGTTACCGGCGAGGCGCACGAGCAGCATTTTCAGGTGCGCTGCCAGCTCGCCGCGAGTACGGTGACGGCACATCAAGACATCATTACCGAAGGCGAGGGCGTCACCCGACGCGTCGCTGAACAACAGGCTGCCGCCGCTGCGCTGGCCGTGCTGGAACTGGGAGCAGGGCAGAAACATGGCATCCGATGACATCATCAACTCATTCTTTTCGGGCTCGGCCGCCGACCCCGCGAACACCGTGCCCAGCGATTATCGCTGCGGCTATGTGTCTATCGTCGGGCGGCCGAATGTGGGCAAGTCGACCTTGCTCAATCACATCCTCGGGCAGAAGCTCGCCATCACCTCGCGCAAGCCGCAGACCACGCGCCATCGCATGCTCGGCATCGTCAGCCGCGACAAGGTGCAGGCGATTTATGTGGATACGCCCGGCATTCATGGCGAAGAGCGCAAGGCCATCAACCGCTACATGAACAAGGCCGCGACCTCGGCGCTGAAGGATGTGGATGTGGTGCTGTTCGTGGTGGACGGCCTGAAGTGGGCACCGGATGACGAGCTGGTGCTGACCAAGCTGCAGAAGGTCAATGTGCCGGTGCTGCTGGTCATCAACAAGGTCGATACCATCGAAGACAAGGCGGCGTTGCTGCCGCATATCGAGCAGTTGTCGCAACGATTGCCGTTTGTGGCCGTGGTGCCGGTCTCGGCGCTGAAGGGTCATAACCTCGACAAGCTGCACGAGGCCGTGGGTCAGCGCCTGCCGTTCTCGCCGCCGTTCTACGATGAAGACCAGATCACCGATCGCTCGCAGCGCTTTCTCGCTGCCGAGCTGGTGCGTGAAAAAATCATGCGCCAGCTCGGCGAAGAAATTCCCTACGAGATCACGGTCGAGATCGAAGAGTTTAAGAAGGAAGGCAAGCTACTGCGCATTTCGGCCTGCATTCTGGTCGAGCGCGATGGCCAGAAGAAAATCGTCATTGGCGACGGTGGTCAGCGCCTGAAGCTGATCGGCACCGAGGCCCGCCTCGACATGGTCAAGCTCTTCGACAGCAAGATCATGTTGTCGCTGTGGGTCAAGGTGAAGGGCGGCTGGTCGGATGACGAGCGCGCTTTGAAAAGCCTGGGCTACGGTGACCTCTGATCGCATGGATCTGCGCCGGGTGAGCCATGCGTGAGCTTGCCTGGCAGCCGGCGTATCTGTTGCATGCTCGTGCCTATCGCGAGACCAGCGTGCTGGCGGAATGGCTACTGCCGGAGCTGGGCCGCGTCGGTACGGTCTTGCGTGGTGCGCGTAGCAAGGGCCGCATCGTGCCCGCGCCTTTTCAGCCTTATTTTGTGCAACTGGCCGGTGGCGGCGAACTCAAGCAGATTCCGGCGCATGAGCCTGCCGGGCCGGCCTTGAATCTGGTGGGCTCAGCCTTGTTTTCCGGCTTGTATCTGAACGAGCTGCTGGTGCGCTTGTTGCCGCGCGAGCTGCCGCAGCCGGAACTGTTTGTTGCGTATGCCGGGGCCATCGGCGAACTCAGCGAACTGACCGAGCCGGATGTGCGCGGCATCGAGCCGATTCTGCGGCGCTTCGAGCGACAGCTGCTCGATACCATGGGCCAGGTTGCCAGCCAGACGCATCAGGCCGATACCCAGCAGCCGCTGGCCGCCGATCAGTACT
>CALEYY010000037.1 GCA_937928295.1 uncultured Moraxellaceae bacterium | reverse complement strand
GCTGCTGAATCTGCTGCGTGCCTTCAAAGATATCCAGAATCTTCGAATCGCGCGCCCACTTCTCCAGCAGCTCATCCTCGCCATAACCCAGCGACGCCGCCAGCTCCACGCACTTCAGCGTAATCTCGCTGCCAATACGGCCGGCCTTGGCCTTGGCAATAGACGCTTCCTTCGAATTAGGGCGCTTGTTGTCCGCCATCCAGCAAGCTTTAAGCGTCAGCAGGCGGCAAGCCTCCCACTCGGCTTCCATACGGTAGATGGTGGCCGCGATGTTTGTGGTATTGAGCATGGGCGTCGCGTAGTTAGCATCGAGCTGATCCTTAAACAGCTCCTTGATGCGCTCCAGCGATGCCTTGGCGCAACCCACGGCCATGGCGGCCACCAGCGGACGCGTGTTGTCGAAAGTTTCCATGACGCCGGCGAAGCCCTTGGCGACATCGATCTCCGGATTGCCCAGCAGGTTGGCGGCCGGCACGCGACAGTCGGTGAAGTTGAGCGCTGCGGTATCGGATGCCTTGATGCCGAGCTTGTGCTCCAGACGCGCGACTTCCATGCCCGGCGTGCCGCGTTCCACCACAAACGACTTGATCGCCGCGCGGCCCAGATTCTTGTCCAGCGTGGCCCAGACCACCACGCAGTCGGCGCGCTCGCCGCAGGTCACATAGATCTTTTCACCGTTGATGATGTAATCGTCGCCATCCTTCACCGCCGTGGTGCGGATGTTGGCCGAGTCGGAGCCGGTGCCCGGTTCGGTGATCGCCATCGCGGCCCACTTGCCGGCGAAACGCTCGAGCTGCTCGTCATTGGCGACGGCGGCGATGGCCGAGTTGCCCAGACCCTGGCGCGGCATGGTCAGCAGCAGGCCGGTGTCGCCATAGCAAAGCTCGATGACGCCAAGCGCGGTGGACATGTTGGAGCCGTTGCGGATGCCTTCCTCGCGGACCGCGCCGCGCTTGCCGGCGGTGGCGGCGCCGGTGGCCGAGTCGCTGCCCTCGTTCATGCCGTCGAGCAGTGACGCCAGCATGTCCAGCTCTTTCGGGTAGGCGTGCTCGGCCTTGTCGTACTTGCGCGAGATCGGGCGGAAGAAGTTGACCGCGACTTCGTGGGCCTGGTCAGCCAGCAACTTGAATTTCTTCGGGTTTTCAAGATTCATGTTCGTATCCTCGAATTCTGTGGGCGATCAGGCGTGCAGGCCGGAGTGCATGACGGCGGTGGCGCGCAGGTCGCGGTACCAGCGTTCGACCGGATGCTCCTTGGTGAAACCGTGGCCGCCGACAACCTGGACGCCATCGTTGCCGATCTTCATGGACTTTTCGGCGCAGAGCAGGCGGGCCAGATAGGCTTCGCGGTGGAACGGTCGGCCGGCTTCCGCCAGGGAGGCCGCATTCCAGACCAGAATGCGCATGGCATCGGTCTCGATGGCCATGTCGGCGATCATGAACGCCACGCTCTGGCGATGCGAAATTGGCTCGCCGAACGCGATGCGCTCGTTGGCGTATTGGGCAACATAGTCGAGCACGGCCTGGCAGGTGCCGACGGCCAGCGCACACCAGGTCAGCGCGCCGAGGTCGAGGAAAGCTTGATAGTCGAAATCGGCCTCGCCGAGCTTTTCGGCCGGCACATTGTCCAGACGCAGCTTTACGGTTTCGCCGGCCTTGAGGCCCATCGCCGGATCTTCCAGGAACGACACACCCTCGGTGCCTTCAACGATGAACACCGCCGGCTGACCATCGAGCTGAGCGGCCACGAGGAACAATTCGGCATGTTGGCCGAGCAGCACCAGCGTCTTCTCGCCATTCAGCACATAGCCGCTGCCGCTGCGCTTGGCCGTGGTGTCGAGTTGGGTCGGGTTGAAGCCCGGTGTGGCTTCCTGAATCGCAAAAGTGGCCACCGGCGGATTTTCTTCCGCGAAAGCCGGCAGGTATTTCTCCTGCTGAGCCGCCGTGCCCCAGCGCGTCAATGCGTTGGCGATGCTCATCGGCGTCAGGATAGCTGCAGCCAGCGTGAAATCACCGTAGCCCAGATCTTCGGCGGCGAGCACATTGGTCACTACCGACTGCTCGGCGGCCATGCCACCCATCGCTTCCGGCACCGCGTAGAAATTCAGGCCGAGTTCCTGAGCCTGCGTCAGCATGCCATCCGGAAACTTGGCGTGGTGATCGGCGTTGTGCGCGGCCGGACGCAGCACATCCTTGGCGAACCGTTGCAGGGTGTCGCGCATCATTTGCTGTTCGTCGCTCAGGCTGATATCGAACAGGCCCTTGGCCGCAGCCGGCAGACGCTGCTTGCCGGCACCGCTGGCAGGCTTGAAGGTGCGCGTGGCGGCGCCAAGCAATTGAAAGCCAGTCTTGCTGCCGGTATAGAGCAGTTTCTCGACGGGCTTGCGGATCTTCAGGCGATCAGGCCAGTCGGATTGGGCAAAGCGGTTGAGATAATTCAACCCCAGGCCCTGGATTTGGTTGGCATTCATCATTCTTCTCCTGCCGTTCAGCTTTTCTGTGGGTTTTCACGCGTATCCCCCGACTACGGTGGGGGGTAGTGAATGCCCGGTCATGTTCCACCGCTTTGCCCGGTCGTCGTTGA
>CALEYY010000036.1 GCA_937928295.1 uncultured Moraxellaceae bacterium | reverse complement strand
AAGTGTTCCAGTGGGGACAGATCCAGACCGACCCGAACTTCGGTAACTACCTCGTGCAGATTGCTGATGATGTCAGCCAGCCGGATCGCATTGTGCTGCTCGACTTCGGTGCCGTGCGTGACTTCCCGGCCGATATTCTGGATCTGGCGCGCGGCATGACGCGTGCCGCCTTCCATGCCGATCGCGAGGCCATGAAAGCGGCCATGAAGGGCTATCGCTTTTTCGACGGCATGAAGTCGGGCACGCTGGAAGGCTTCATCGACCTCGCTTTTCTCGCCTTCGAGCCCTTCGCGGAAAGCAGCAAGGTGCCACGCGAACTGCTCAATGCCGATGGCGCCTACTGCTGGGCAAAGAGCAAGCTGCATGTGCGCGCCACCTCGGCAGCCGCACGATCGGCGGCGACGCGCCATTTCACCGTGCCGCCCAAGGAATTCATGTTCCTCAGCCGCAAGCTCATGGGTGCCTACACCTTCATGACGGTGATGGATGCGGAAGTGAAGGCGCGGGATTTGCTGGCGAAATATGTGGTGTCCGGGGGCTGAGCCGGCTCCCGGAAAGCAGGCTGGTTGTTGTACAAAGCGTCACCCTGAACAGCGTCACCATAAAAACAAGAAACGAGACCGTCATGCTGCTAAACCGAAGTTTGCGATTACGGCTTGCTGCCGCGCTGGAATGGAGCGCGGTAGACAAGTCGCTGACGCTGATTGCCATGCTCATCCCGCTGTATTTTCAGTACATTCTCTGGTCGCTTTATGTGCTGAATCGGCCGGATCGCGACAAGCTAATCCATGTCGATGTGGTGCATCGTTTCATCATCGTGGAAGCCTGGCTTATTCTGGCTGGCGTCAGCATTGTGCTGATCGGCCTGATGCTGCGGCGACGCTGGCCGAATCTGCAGCTGTTCCAGTATGTGGCGCTGCAGTTCTACGCCTTCAGCCTGGTGCTGATGAGCTACTCCATCGGTACTTTGTCGTTCTGTTCCGGCGTGGTGCTGCTCGGCGGCCCGGTCTTCGGCTTCATTCTGCATGATCGCCTGCCGGTGTGGATGGCCTTCATCAGCGCCCTCTTCGCCGTCGTCGGGCTGAGCTATGCCAGCGTCTTCGGCTATCTGCCCTATGCCCCCGTGCGCATAGAGCCTACCGATCTCGGCAGTGAGTTGTTCTGGATGAACAGCACGCTGTTCTTTGCTGCGCCATTCCTGATTTTCCTGACGCTGATGGCCGATCAGATGCTGGCTTGGTGGCGCGAGCGCGAAGCGCGCATCCATCAGCTCAGCCGTACGGATGCGCTGACCAATCTGCACAATCGCCGCAGCATTCTCGACCTGCTCGATCAGGAAATCGCGCGCGTGCAGCGCAAGCCGGCAGCGCTGTCTGTGGTCATTCTCGATCTCGATCACTTCAAGAAAGTAAACGATACCTGGGGTCATCCCATGGGCGATCGCGTGCTGCAAATCGCTGCACGGGTCATGCGCGACGCCGTGCGCGACGGCGATCATGTGGGCCGTTACGGCGGTGAGGAATTCATGCTGATTCTGCCCGGCACGCGACTGGCCGATGCCCTGATCGTGCTGGAACGCTGCCGCCAGCAGCTGGTTGCCGCCGATGTGCTAACCGACAGCAACGAGCGCTTGCAGATCACCGCCAGCTTCGGCCTAGTCTGCCAAGACAAGACGCCGCTGCTGGCGTCGCAACAATTAATTCAGCATGCCGATGAGGCGCTGTACGCGGCCAAGGCCAATGGCCGCAATCGCATTGAAGTGCAGGCGCTGGTCGCCTAAACAAATTGCATAAAACAGGAGCCATCATGGGCAAGACGCGTCTCGAAGCATTCAGCGATGGGGTTCTGGCCATCATCATCACCATCATGGTGCTGGAGTTAAAAGTGCCACATGGTGCCGACCCGGCCGCGCTGCTGCCGCTGATTCCGGTGCTGCTGAGCTATGTGCTGAGTTTTGTGTATGTGGGCATCTACTGGAACAATCACCACCACATGCTGCATGCCACACCGCGTGTCAACGGCGGCATCCTGTGGGCCAATCTGCATTTGCTGTTCTGGCTGTCGCTGATTCCGTTTGCCACCGGCTGGATGGGCGAGAATCATTTTGCCGCCGCGCCAACGGCTCTGTATGGCTTCACGCTGATGATGTCGGCGATTGCCTATTGGGTTTTGCAAAATGTCATTATTGCCACGCAGGGCCGAGACTCAACGCTGGCCGCCGCCGTGGGCCGGGATGTGAAAGGCAAGCTCTCGATACTGCTTTACCTGATCGCGATTCCGGCCGCCTTCGTTCAGGCATGGATCGCCGGCAGCCTGTATGTGCTGGTGGCGCTGATGTGGCTGATCCCGGATCGTCGCATCGAGCATGCGTTGCTCAAGACCGGCGAATAAAAGCAGCTGCTGAATTAAAGCAGTCTCTGAACTAAAGCAGCTTCTGAAAAAGCCCCGCCACTAACACAGCCGCCCCGGCAATCTCGACCAGAGCCAGCACGCCCATGAAGCCATGAATCAGCCAGCCCGGCAGCGTAAAGCTGCCCAGGCGATGCGGCTTGGCGAGCTGATTGCGAGTGTCGTTGAGCCAGCCATGAATCATGTAGATGAATACGGCGGCAAAGAAAAACACGATGGGCCCGGTAGTAGCAAGCCAGGTCAGGCACACCGACCACGGACTTAAGGCTGCCATCGCCGCCATCAGCAGCGCGGCAAAGGCGTAGAGCAGCGATGCCCGGTGCGCGATATCCACATAATAAGGCGCTCGTGCCTGCGGGCTGCGCGCTATCGCCAGATACTTCCAGAGGCCGGTGAGCAAGCCGGTCATGAACAGAACACCGGCCGACAGCAAGGCGATGCGCACCGATGACTGATGTGGCGCAGCCCACGCCAAGGCATCCAAGCCGTGTGTCTGAGTCGTTTCCACTAAGTTCGCCAACATGCTGCTCTCCCAAAGCAAGACCGCCAACCGGCAGTGTTACCAAAAAAAACGGTTTGAGGTTTTGCAAAAAACCTCGTCGCCGACTATGTTACGCGTGACTTGCGAGTCAGCGCGAATCCGGCCGCGCCTTCAATCATAAATAGCCTGCGTTATTTCCGAGGGTTCCGAACATGCGTTTTACCGAAGAACACGAAGCACTGCGTCGCACAACCCGCCAATTTGTTGAGCAAGATGTGAACCCGTTTGTGGATGCCTGGGAAGAAGCCGGCCGTTTCCCGGCGCATCAGGTGTTCAAGAAAATGGGCGATCTGGGTCTGCTGGGCATCTGCAAGCCGGAAATCGATGGCGGCTCCGGCCTGGATTACTCCTACAACATGGTCGTCGTCGAAGAGCTGGGTCGCATCAGCTGCGGCGGCATCCCGATGGCAATCGGCGTGCAGACCGACATGGCAACGCCGGCCATCGCCCGTTTCGGCTCGGCTGAGCTGCGTGCGAAATTCCTGCGTCCGGCCATCGCGGGCGACATGGTGGCGGCGATTGCCGTCAGTGAAGTGCATGCCGGCTCCGATGTGGCGGCGATCAAGACCCGCGCCGTCAAAGATGGCGACGACTATGTCATCAACGGCTCCAAGATGTGGATCACCAACAGCTTGCAGGCCGATTTCTTCTGCCTGCTCGCCAACACCAGCGACGAAGGCCCGTACAACAACAAGTCGCTGATCATCGTGCCGTCGAAGACGCCGGGCATCTCGTTCTCCAAGCCCATCGACAAGCTCGGCCAGCGCAGCTCGGACACCGCGCAGGTGTTCTTTGACGATGTGCGCGTGCCGCAGAGTAATGTCATCGGTGGCGAAAACATGGGCTTCATGATGCAGATGATGCAATTCCAGGAAGAGCGCATTTTCTGTGCCGCCAGCGCCTTGGGCGGTCTGACCAAGTGCGTTGAGCTGACCACTGACTATGCTCGTTCGCGCATGATCTACGGCAAGCCGCTGCTGGATCAGCAGGTGGTTCACTTCCGCCTCGCCGAGCTGATGACCGAGATCGAAGCCCTGCGCGGCCTCGTGCATTCGGTCTGCGAACAGCATATCGCCGGCGACAATGTGACCATGCTGGCATCGATGGCCAAGCTCAAGGCCGGCCGCCTGATGCGCGAAGTCACCGACAGCTGCCTGCAATACTGGGGCGGCCAGGGCTTCACCTGGGACAACCCGATTGCCCGCGCCTATCGCGACGGTCGTCTTGCCTCCATCGGCGGCGGTGCCGACGAAGTCATGCTCGGCATCATCTGCAAGCTCAACGGGACCCTGCCGGGCAAAAAGCGCTGAAATATGGCAATGGAGCAGGGTTAATTCTGACTTTGCTCCTCGTCACAACGCTGTCAAGTCTTGCGGGAGTTGTCTTGCCCCGTTAAGTTACGACCACGCAACAGAGCGCTATCAGCGCTCTTTTTTTTGTTTGCGCGGCCATGCCGCCCAGTTTGTCGAGGACACCCCCCATGGCTCAACATCAAGATGTCATCAGCTCTATCGATTTCCTGCGCAAGATTCCTGCTCTGGCACTGAAAGCACCACGCATGATTCGCGGATTGATGATGGCGAACAGCACCGATAACACCGAAACCGTCGGTCTGGCTTGGGCTGTGGAAAAGTCCACGATGGAAAATCCGCATGGCGTGGCCGTGTACTACCGCGACAGCAAGGTCACTTACGCCGCACTCAACCAATGGTCTAACCGCATTGCCCACTACTTCCTGGCTCAGGGCCTGAAGAAAGGCGATGTGGTCATCGTGCTCATCGAGAATCGCCCGGAACTGCTGGCGACCGTCACCGGTCTGGCCAAGATCGGCGTGATCTGCGCCATGGTCAATACCGCGCAGACCGGCAAGGTGCTGACGCACAGCGTCAATCTGGTGAAGCCCAAGCGCATCATCGCCGGTGCCGAGTGCGTGCAGAGCCTGATTGATGTGCAGGACTCGCTGGAAGTGGAAACCCGCCACTGCTTCTGGCTGGCCGATGCCGACACGCGCAGCGAGCCCGGCACCGCCCCCGCCGAATGGACCAACCTAGCCATCGAACTGCAGGGCTGCCCGAGCTACAACCCGCCGACCACCAAACACACCTATCGCAAGGACGGCCTGTTCTATATCTACACCTCCGGCACCACCGGCCTGCCGAAGGCCGCCGTGTTCAATCATGGCCGCTGGATGAAGGCTTACGGTGGCTTCGGCTTCACCTTCAATCTCGGCCAAGACGATGTGCTCTACGCCACCCTGCCGTTCTATCACGCCACCGCGATGGTGGTGTGCTGGGGCTCGGTGCTGGCTGGCAACGCCGGCATCGCGCTGCGCCGCAAGTTCTCTGCTAGCGAATTCTGGGATGACTGCCGCAAGTACAACGCCACGGCCATCGGCTATGTGGGCGAACTTTGCCGCTACCTGCTGGAACGCCCGGCCAGCGCCGCCGATCGTCAGCACAAGGTACGCAAGATGGTCGGCAACGGCCTGCGCCCGAACATCTGGGGCGGTTTCAAGGACCGTTTTGGCATTGAAGAGGTCGCCGAGCTGTATGCCTCGTCGGAAGGCAATGTGGGCTTCACCAACATTTTCAACTTCGACAACACCGTCGGCTTCTCGCCCATGCCCTATGCGCTGGTAAAATACGACAAGGATGCCGAAGCACCGGTACGCGACAAGAAAGGCAATATGATAAAGGTCAAGCGTGGCGAAATCGGCCTGCTCATCGGCGAAATTACCGACAAGACCCCGTTCGACGGCTACAAGATCGGAAGAGCGTCGT
>CALEYY010000035.1 GCA_937928295.1 uncultured Moraxellaceae bacterium | reverse complement strand
GTTCAGACGTGTGCTCTTCCGATCTAAGATCGCCATGCAGATCCTGCACACCGGGCGCTATTCCTATCAGCCCGGTCTGGTCTCTGCGAGCGCGGTGAAGGCGCCGATCAATCCGTTCAAGCCGCGTGCGCTGGAGCATGAGGAAGTGCTGGATACCATCGAGAGCTTCGCGCGCTGCGCGGCGTTGGCGCAGCAGGCCGGCTATGACGGCGTTGAGGTCATGGGCTCCGAGGGCTATCTCATCAATCAGTTCATCGCGGCGCGCACCAACCACCGCGATGACGAGTGGGGCGGCAGCTACGAGAATCGCATGCGTTTTCCGGTCGAGATCGTGCGCCGCGTGCGTGAGCGTGTGGGGCCGAATTTCATCATCATCTATCGCCTGTCCATGCTTGATCTGGTGGAAGGCGGTTCGACCTTCGAGGAGACGGTGCAGCTGGCGCAGGCCATCGAGGCGGCGGGCGCGACCATCATCAATACCGGCATCGGCTGGCATGAGGCGCGCATCCCGACCATCGCCACCAAGGTGCCGCGCGCCGGCTTCACCTGGGTCACGCAGCGCATGATGGGCAAGGTGAAGATTCCTCTGGTGACGACCAATCGCATCAACACGCCGGAAGTGGGTGAGCAGGTGCTGGCCGATGGCCATGCCGACATGGTGTCGATGGCACGACCTTTCTTGGCGGATGCCGACTTCGTGCGCAAGGCGGAGCAGGGCCGGGGCGACGAGATCAATACCTGCATCGGCTGTAATCAGGCCTGTCTCGATCAGACTTTCCAGCTCAAAATCACCTCCTGTCTGGTGAATCCGCGTGCCTGCCACGAGACCGAGATTCCGATGGCGCCCACCGCTGCGGTTAAGCGCATCGCCGTGGTTGGTGCCGGCCCGGCCGGGCTGGGCTTTGCCGTCACCGCCGCCGAGCGAGGCCACGCCGTGACGCTGTTCGATGGTGCCAGCGAGATCGGCGGCCAGTTCAACATCGCCAAGCAGGTGCCGGGCAAAGAAGAGTTCCACGAGACCATTCGCTATTTCCGCCGCATGGTCGATGTGCATGGCGTGCAGCTGAAGCTCAACACCCGCGTCAGCGCAGAGCAGCTGCGTGCAGGCGGCTTCGACGAGATCGTGCTGGCCACCGGCATCGTGCCGCGCATGCCGGCCATCCCCGGTGTCGAACACGCCAAGGCGCTGAACTATCTGGATGTGCTGCGCGACAAGCGCCCGGTCGGTGCCAAGGTCGCGGTGATCGGCGCTGGCGGCATCGGCTTCGATGTCAGCGAGTACCTGACCCACAGCGGCACCAGCGCCAGCCTCGACGCCGACAAGTTCAACCGCGAGTGGGGCATCGACACCGACTACCGAGAGGCCGGCGGTCTGCGGGCGGCCGAGGTCGAGGCATCCCCGCGCGAAGTTTTCCTGCTGCAGCGCAAGGCCAGCAAGGTCGGCGACGGCCTGGGCAAGACCACGGGCTGGATCCATCGCGCCGGGCTCGCCAGCCGTCAGGTGAAGATGATTCCCGCCGTGAACTACGAGCGTATCGATGACGCCGGCCTGCATGTGCGCATCAACGACGAACTGCGCGTGCTCGATGTGGATCATGTGATCATCTGCGCGGGTCAGGAGCCGCAGCGCGAGCTGCACGCCGATCTGGTCGCGGCCGGGCTGAGCGTGCATCTCATCGGCGGAGCGGATGTCGCTGCTGAGCTGGATGCGCGTCGTGCCATTAACCAGGGCGTGCGTCTCGCCGCCGCCATCTGAGCCATTTCAGGAGATCATCATGACTACTTCAAGCGCAACTACATTGGCCGTCAGCCCCGCCGTTGCCACCTCGCTGAGCCGCTGGCACAGCATGATCGCCAGCAGCGACTTCACCGAGCTGATGGCCATGACCCGGCCGGATGTCATCTTCCGTTCGCCGGCGGTGCACAAGCCTTACCACTCGGCGCCGGTGCTGAGCCTCATCCTGAACACGGTCATGGGCGTGTTCCAAGACTTTACCTATCACCGTGAGTTCGCCTCGGCGGATGGCCTGAGCGTTGTGCTGGAGTTCAGCGCGCGCGTGGGCGACCGCGAGCTCAAAGGCATCGATATGATCCGCTTCGATGCCGACGGCAAGATCGCCGAGTTCGAGGTCATGATCCGTCCGCTCAGCGGCTTGCAGGCGCTGGCCGGCGAGATGGGCGTGCGCATCGCCGCCGTCCTGGCGGGTGGCACGCTCGCGGGTGGAAAGCCGGCGGGTGAGCAGCCGGCGTGAAAATAACGCGCATGCCGGCCCCGAGTCGCAAGCCTCGGGTGATTTGCCACGACAATCCGAGCAATCGCCAGATCGTAGCGTCGCTGCGGCAACTGCACGAGAGCTTCACGCCCACGCCCTGGCTGTTCAACCAGCACGCGCAGCTGATCTTTCACAGCCTGCGCAAGAATCTGAGCCGTCAGAAGCGTCGTGCCGCCGCGCTCTACGATCACCAAGATGCGCTAACCATGCGCGATGACGGACGCACTGCGCTGCTCTGGTCGGGCCACGCACTGCCTGCGGTCACGCCCACCATTGTGGTGCTGCATACCATCACCGGCAGCCCGGCCAGCATGGCGGAGCTGGTGCATGATCTGCGCGCAGCTACCGGCTGGCGCATCGTGCTCTGCCTGCGCCGTGGTCACGCCGATCTGCCGCTGGTCACGCCGCGCCTGAACATCCTCGGCTGCACAGATGATCTGCGCGAGCAGCTCGATGTCATCCGCACGCGCTTCCCCGAATCGCCACTTTACGGCGTTGGCTCGTCAGCCGGCTCCGGCTTGCTGGTGCGCTATCTGGGCGAAGAGGGCGAGGCTTCGCCGTTCCGGGCAGCGTTCGCTTACTGCCCGGGCTATGACACGAGTGTTGGTTTCGACGAAGTGCGGCCGTTCTATAGCCGGATGATGGCGAAGAAGCTAGTACGCCAGTTCATCACGCCCAACCGAGAACGCATCGCGCATCTGCCCACGGCTGAGCGTTTGCAGGCAGCCGAGGATCTGTCGGCGTTTCATCGCGAGCTTTACGAGCTGGCCGGGCATGACAGCTACGCGGCCTACGACCAGGCCAGCAACCCCATGTATGTTTTCACCGGTGTGCACACGCCGTTGATGCTGCTCAACGCCGAGGACGACCCGGTTTGCCGCATTGGCAATCTTGATCCTTGGCTGGAGGCCATGCGCCAGATGCCCAATGTCATCCTGGTAACGACCGCCGAGGGTAGTCACTGCGCGCACTATGAGGGCTGGTCGGCGCGCTCGTGGTCGGCACGGCTGATGGGCGAGTATTTTCGAGTCATGAATGGCTTGATGTAGTCATTCGATTAAGTCGGATCTTCTCGGGCATGATTTTCAGCGTGTTTTTTTGTTTTTCCCACCATTGACGGCTACCATACGCGGCTAACGCAAACGCAGCACAGCTGGTGGAGAGCCGCATGATCCTTGGTAGCCTGGTGGCATTGGTCACCCCCATGAACCTCGATGGCAGCGTGGACTGGGCGGCACTGAAAGCACTGGTGGAATGGCATGTGGCGGAAGGCACGCACGGCATCGTTGCTGTAGGCACCACGGGTGAGTCTGCCACGCTGGATGTCGATGAGCATCTGGCAGTCGTTCGTGCCGTCATCGAGACGGCAGCGGGCCAGCTCAAGGTCATTGCCGGCACCGGTGCCAACTCCACCCGCGAAGCCATCACTCTAACGCGCGCCGCCGCCGATCTGGGCGCCGATGCTGTGCTGCTGGTCACGCCGTATTACAACAAGCCCACGCAGGAAGGTCTGTATCAGCATTACAAGGCCATTGCCGACGCCGTGCAGATCCCGCAGATTCTCTACAACGTGCCCGGTCGCACCGGTGTCGATATGCACAACAGCACCGTCGCGCGTCTGGCCGGTACGCCCAATATTGTCGGCATCAAGGATGCCACCGGCGATCTGCCGCGCGGCCAAGAGCTGATCGGCCTAGTTGGCGAACGCATGGCGGTTTATTCAGGTGACGATGCCACGGCTATTGAGCTGATGTTGCTCGGTGGCAAAGGCAACATTTCCGTGACCGCCAATGTGGCACCGGGTGTCATGGCTAAGGCCTGCAATGCTGCCTTGGCGGGGCAGGCAGCGGAGGCGCGTGCGTTGACCGCCTCCGTGGCCGAGCTGCATCAGGTTCTCTTCATTGAGTCCAACCCTATTCCCGTAAAGTGGGCATTAGCTGAAATGGGTCGCATGGGGCTCGGCATTCGTTTGCCTTTGACTGTACTCTCCGCAGATGCCCAGCCGCGCGTTTATGCGGCACTGACTGCCTCTGGAGTGTTGTAATGCGTCGACTTGGTTTGGCTGTACTGGCGGCAACACTGCTGCCGGCCTGCTCAGGATATTTTCGTGACCGCAGCCTAGATTATGGCCAAGCCATACCTACACCTGCTCTGACTTTTCCGGCAGGCATCGAAACGCGTCCGATTAAGCCGCTGTACCCTATTCCAAGCGTAGCCGTGACAGCTCCAGTGTCAGGAAAGACTTTTGTGGTGCCATTTCCACCAGCCATGAAGCCGGTGCAGGAAGCTGCTTTGCCGCCATTGCCGAACAGCCCGGGCCGTTCTCCCGTCAAGCTAGGCACAGATGGCAATGGTGTTCCGGAGCTGCGCGTGATTGGTCCACGCGAACGTGTTTGGGATGAGTTGGCGCGTGCCTTGAGCAATGCCGGCGTAACGCTGAAAGATCGTAACCAAGATCTGGGTCGAGTGGATGTCACTATCTCTGGTCAGGATTATCAGCTACGCATGGTGCGTGCCGCCGAAGCCTTCGTGCTGAGCTTGCAGCGCAATGACGAAACCCTGGCTCCCGTGGCCGTATCGCGTAATTTATTGACTACCCTGCAGGCGCGTTGGCCCTGAGGTCTGGAGAGATTTAGATGGAAAAGCGTGACCTGCTCTACACCGGCAAAGCCAAATCAGTTTTTGCTACCGACGACGCCGATCATGTCGTCATCGTGTATCGCAACGACACCTCCGCATTCGACGGCAAGCGCATCGAGCAGCTCGACCGCAAGGGTGCCGTGAACAACCAGTTCAATGCCTTCATCATGGACAAGCTCTCTGCTGCCGGCATCGCCACGCATCAGGTCAAGCTGCTGTCGCCCACGGAATCGCTGGTCAAGCGCCTGCACATGATTCCGGTCGAGTGCGTGGTTCGCAACTACGCCGCCGGCTCACTGGTGCGTCGCCTCGGTGTGGAGGAAGGCTTGGCGCTGACACCGTCGACCTTCGAGCTGTTCCTGAAGAACGACGCCCTCGGCGACCCCATGATCAACGAAGCACATGCCGTCTCGTTTGGTTGGGCCACGCTGGAGCAGCTCGCCGAAATGAAGCGCCTGTCGCTGCAAATCAACGACATCCTGAAAGCGTTGTTCCTCGCCGGCGACATGCTGCTGGTCGACTTCAAGCTCGAATTCGGTGTATTCAACGGTGCCATCGTGCTCGGTGACGAATTCTCCCCGGACGGCTGTCGCCTCTGGGACAAGGAAACACGCAAGAAGCTCGACAAGGACCGCTTCCGCCAGGGTCTGGGCGGCGTGGTTGAGGCCTATGAAGAAGTGGCGCATCGCCTGGGTGTGCCGCTCTCCTGAGTAAGCACCGCCCGATGGTTTAAATAAAACGCAAACAAGAGGATAGCGACATGCAGACGAAGAAGCTGTGGCGCGGTGTGGT
This sequence comes from uncultured Moraxellaceae bacterium, assembly GCA_937928295.1. Classification (GTDB taxonomy): domain Bacteria; phylum Pseudomonadota; class Gammaproteobacteria; order Pseudomonadales; family Moraxellaceae; genus Perlucidibaca. The sequence goes on along the minus strand of CALEYY010000035.1, from coordinate 15 downwards.
TCTGGTGGCTCTGGT
>CALEYY010000034.1 GCA_937928295.1 uncultured Moraxellaceae bacterium | reverse complement strand
CGGCAAGGGTCTTTTCGGCGAGCGCCATGCCGATGGCATTGGCGATGCCCTGACCAAGCGGCCCGGTGGTCGTTTCGATGCCGGGGGCATAGCCGAACTCGGGGTGGCCCGGGGTACGGCTGTGCAGCTGACGGAATTGCTTGAGGTCATCGATGCCGAGGTCAAAGCCGGTCAGGTGCAGCAGCGCGTATTGCAGCATGGAGCCGTGGCCGTTGGAGAGCACGAAGCGGTCGCGGTTGGCCCAGCCCGGATTGCTCGGGTTGTAACGCATGAACTGGCGCCACAGCACTTCGGCGATGTCGGCCATGCCCATGGGCGCGCCGGGGTGGCCGGAATTGGCCTTCTGCACGGCATCCATGGCAAGGGCGCGGATGGCATTGGCGTAGTGGCGTTGATTCAGCGGCAGCGCGGGCATGCAGTAGCTCCAGTCGGCTCGGGCGCAAACCGTCAGGGCACGGTCTGCGCGAAAGGCGCAATTTTCACCGATTACAGGGCTCGGGGGCAAACGACTTGATGCCTAAACTCCATCAACAGTTATCTATATTTATATATTTTGATATTTAACCAATGCCCCGCTACACTCTCGCCCCATGAACACACCCTTGACCACAGCCGAACCGACACATGCCAATCCGCTGGATCACTTGGCAAACCTTGCGTGGGCGGCTGGCGATCGCCTGCGTCTGGGTGTGCTGCGCGTGCTCGCTCGCGATGCCTTTGGCGTGCTGGAGCTGTGCCAGCTCTTCGACATCAAGCAACCGTCGATGAGCCATCACCTGAAAATTCTGTCGGAAGCCGGGCTGGTGGTGCATCGCCGCGAAGGCACGAATCTGTATTACCGCCGCGCCCCGGCACCGTCTGCACTGGTTGCCGAATTGTTCTGCGCGCTGGATGCCACTCTAATGGATGCGCTGACCAGTCAACGACTGGAAGCCGTGCAGGCCACCCGCGCCGAGGCCAGCCGCCGCTTCTTTGCCCAGTTCGGGCAGGAATATCGCGAGCATCAGGATCTGATTGCCCGCCTCGCCGATTACGGCCCGCGCGTGGTCGAGCGCGCCACGGCACTAGGCCTGAATGGCGTGATTCTGGAGATCGGCCCCGGTGGCGGCGAATTGCTGCCCGAGCTGGGCAGCATTGCCGAGACCGTGATTGCGCTGGATGTAAGCGCCGAGATGCTGGCGCAGGCACAGCAATACGCAGCGCAACAGAATGCCAACAACATTCGCTTTGTTCATGGCGACACCGCCAGCGTACAAGCATCTGACCTGCCTTTAGCAGATGTGGTGGTGATGAACATGGTGCTGCACCACACCGCCCGCCCGGCCGACATCTTTCAGGATGTGGCCCGCCTGCTCGCGCCCGGTGGCAGCTTTCTGCTCACCGAATTGTGCGATCACAGTCAGGGCGAGAAGGCACGGGAAGTCTGCGGCGATGTCTGGCCCGGCTTCCACCCGGACACGCTCACAAGCTGGGCGATGGCCGCAGGGCTGGTGCCGGCCCGCGAAGAATATCAGGCGCAGCGCAACGGCTTCCGTTTGCAGCTGCGCGAATTTACCCAACCGGTCAGCGCCACGACCGTCACATCCATTGCATTGACCTGAGCAGGAACCCCGCATGAGCGAATACAGCATCTTCACCTCGGAATCCGTTTCCGAAGGCCACCCAGACAAGATGGCCGACCAGATTTCGGACGCCATTCTCGACGCCATCATCGTGCAGGACCCGTTTGCCCGCGTGGCTTGCGAAACGCTGGTGAAGACCGGGGTTGCGATGGTTGCCGGTGAAATCACCACGACCGCCGTCGTCGATTACGAGAGCATTATCCGCAAAGTCATCCTCGACATCGGCTATGACTCCTCGGATGTCTGCTTCGACGGCAAGACCTGCGGCGTGCTCAACCTGCTTGGCCAGCAATCGCCAGACATCAATCAGGGCGTGGATCGCGCCAAGCCGGAAGATCAGGGCGCCGGCGACCAAGGCCTGATGTTCGGCTACGCCAGCAACGAGACCGAGCTGCTCATGCCAGCTCCGATCCTGTACTCGCATCGTCTGGTCGAACGCCAGGCGGAAGCGCGCAAGTCTGGCGAGCTGGCCTTCCTGCGCCCGGATGCAAAGTCGCAGGTCACCTTCCGCTATGCCGATGGCAAGCCGGTCGCGGTCGAAGCCGTGGTGCTGTCCACCCAGCATTCGCCGGATGTGAGCGACGAGACCCTGCGCGAAGGCGTGATGGAGCTGATCATCAAGCAGGTGCTGCCGGCCGAGTGGCTGAACAAGGACACCAAGTTCTTCATCAACCCCACCGGTCGTTTCGAGATCGGCGGCCCGATGGGCGATTGCGGCCTGACCGGTCGCAAGATCATCGTGGACAGCTACGGCGGCATGGCCCGTCACGGCGGCGGCGC
>CALEYY010000033.1 GCA_937928295.1 uncultured Moraxellaceae bacterium | reverse complement strand
TCAGCCTGAGCCTGCATGGCTTGGGTGATTTGAGCTATCTGCGCATTCAGTCGCGTTGTACTTCTGTGAATCAGTTCCGGCACTATTCAGAGTGTCTGATGCTGGGACTGATCGAGTTCTACCGCGATTCCACGGAAAATCGGTTTACGCCCAAGCGCATCGACTTCGCCTGCGAGGCTCCCGAAAGCCTGGGTGACAGAGCGACCATCTACGGCTGTTCGCTGCATTTTGGCTGCGTTGAAAATCGGCTTTATTTTGATACGTCGTTGTTGGCCATGCCCTGTGCCTATGCCGATCCGGAGTTGCTGCGCATGCATGAAAATTATGCCCGCAGTGCGTTGCGCAAGATCGAGGAGCAGGATTTTCTGGTCAAGGTTCAAACGGTGATTGCCAATCTGTTGCAACGCGGCGAAGTCACCCTGGAGCTGGCCAGTCGCAGTCTCGGGCTGAATGCCACGGAGCTGAAGTATCGATTGAGCAACTTGGGCACGCACTTCATTCGTGAACGAGAAAATTGTCGTCGCAAGCTGGTCAAGGAGATGTTGCGCAAGACCAGCGAGAGCATCTCGCATATTGCGTTTACGGCAGGATTTTCCGAGCCCAGCACCTTTTACCGTGCCTTCAAGCGCTGGAGCCATGGCGAGACACCGGCAGACTTCCGGGCTCGCCATCAGCAGAGCGACATCACACAAAAGCTGTAGCGATTAAAAGCTGTATGTGCCGTAGAACAGAATGCGATCGCGGTCGCGCTCCAGATACTCGCGTACATTTGAGCCGAACTTGGCTTCGTAACCAGCACCTAATAGCAGCTCATTCGGGAAGCGTAGCACCAGCCCTAGATTGGCTATTTTGCGGCCTTCGATGAAGTTCGCTTGTGGTGCTGGTGTGATGCCTTTCAAGTCATGGAAAAAGATGATGCTGGGCTCTACAACTGCCCAGGGAATCAAAGTGTTGTAAGCGAAACGCGCAACGGCACGATAGCCATAAGACAGCTCGGTTGGGCGGTTCCAAGTTTGTTGAGTCGGGTTCTGGCGGCGTGTGTCTGGCGTGCCTGAGGCTGTCCCTGTGCCGTCTGCTCCTGGGCTGGTGTGGGTATTCTCACCTGGGCCATTCAGCGGCAGTACCTGCGACCCCGTCATGTTCTCGATATAAGTCGCGCCCAGCTCCAGAATCGTGGTCATGTCATCTGCACCGAACGGGTTGTGCGGGAACAGCTTCAGAAATGACAGCGAAATGTTGTGCACGGGAAAGCGCTCATAACCATGGATGAGCTGATTGCCTTGAGTCTTGAAGCCACGGTAGCTCTCAATGTAGCTCGGTAACGCATGTTCTCCGCTGGGGATGACGGTGCCGGCCATCAGGGGTGAGTTGGGAATGGCGACTAAGTCCTGTGTGGGCAGGGCAGGTTGCAGCAGTGTAAACAACACATCTGTGGTGAGAATCTGCAACGGCATGTTGGGGCGATAGGCGTATTCGCCTGAGAACGCAACGCCGGCAACATTTGAGTTGAAGCTAAGGCCAAACATGTCGATGTTTTCCGGGTATTCGAGGAAAACTTTCAGGGTATCTACCGTTAAAGGATTCTGGCCGCCGGGCGCATTGGCGAATCCACCGCAATCTGCGGTGGCATCAATGAACGCTAAATTGCCATTGGCGCCACTGGAGTCATGCCAGCAAGACTTGTTTGCCGCATAGCCACTGAGATAGGGAAATTGGCTGTGGTAGTGCAGGTAATGCAGGCTGATTTCTGTGCCATTGTTGAGCCAGTCGGCGACATAGGTTAGTCGGCCACCGTATTGGCCTTTATCCGAGGCATAGCCAAACTCAGCGGGCAGCACTTCGGGGCTGTAAGAGGTGCGTGTAATCAGGCCGTTATTGCCATAGGCAGTCGGTACACGGTCCGGATTTTCTTTCTGGTTGCCCAAGCCGAGGGTCAGATAGTCGTTATCGACCGGGTCCAAGGTGGATGCAAAGCTGCCATGGGGTGGAGCACGCACAGCGCGCCACTCCAGTGGTGCAACCAGTTCCAGCGACAGACTTTCGATAATCGGAAAGCTCAAAACAGCCATGTTGACCGGTGTGGAAACATCACTGAGCTGGAAGCCGGGGCGAACGGCGGCATTGGCATCCAGCGGGTTGAGCTGGTTCAGGTTGTGAAACAGGGTCAACAGCGATTCGCCCCACGGCAGGGCTTGCCGGCCCACCTTTAAATTTATCGGCAGACCCAGAACTTCAGGGGTGTATTGAAAAAATGCTTTGCGCAGTTCTGCGCGACGAGCATATACATCGACCACATTTTGGTCGCGAGGTGTTGTTTCGGGTTGATAGGTGTGATCTGCGTGATACTCGTTGAAGTTGGCGTTCACGGGGTCGTAGTAAAACAGACCGGAGAATTCCACTTTCAGATCGCCACGTTGCAGCTTGATCTCGGGTGTTACGCGAATGGCGGCATCGGTGATATCACCTTTGTTGTAGTTCCAGTTGCCATCATCCGAGTTGGTGCCGGTGAAGGCACCTTTGGCGTTGATCAGGTCGCGGTTGCCTTGCACGCTGGTACAACCGTTGCTGGCCTGACCTGCACTGTCATTGCCATCGCATAGGTGCTCTTGGCCGGGCACTGAAAGTTTGGCAACCTGGTTGAGATCGCGCTCTTCAGCACGAATGGCTGCTCCCGCCAAGATATTGGTTTTAAGGCTGAAATTGATGCCGGCAAGCTCTCCTTCGAGCGCCCAGGCGGTCGTGGTGGTGGCCAAAAGGCCGGTCGCTAAAACAAGTCCGCGTAGTGTCATTTTTATTATTCCGGACAATCAATCGATGGCATAAAAAGCCAACACCATTGATCCCAGCATCCCTGGGCGCATGCATTGGCCTGCGAGAAATTAGTCATTCGCCCCAGAGCCAATTCATGCACTATCAGAGCTTCGTACACTCGCTGGCTATGTGCACAGCTCCCCTTGCCGGGGCTGAGCTCAGAGCCTAATCACGTGGGAGAATAATAATGAGCCAAATTCTAAAGGCCAGTTTGTTGCTGCTGCTCGCGACATCGGCGCATGCCGGTGTTTCCGCTGCCGATGCCGATCGGCTGGGCAAGGACTTGACCCCGATTGGTGCCGAGAAGGCGGCATCGGCAGATGGCCTGATTCCAGCCTGGCAAGGCAAAAGCTTTTATAGCCAGGCGCAGTTGGACATTAATCGTCCTGCCTTGGTCGCCATGGGGCGTAGCAATCCTATGGGTGCTTATAACTTGCTGTCTGGCAAGTTGGCTGATGACAAGCCGCGTTTGACCATCACCCGTGCCAACCTGAGCCAGTACGCAGCTCAGCTCACGGAAGGCCATAAGGCTATGTTCCGCCTGTATTCCGATTACAAGATGATTGTGTACCCCACCGAGCGTACTGGCTTCTTCCCGGATCAAATCTATGCCGCGACCAAGAAGAATGCGACTTCGGCCGCCTTGCAAGGTACCGATGATCTCACCGGTGCCGCCATCGGCTTCCCGTTCCCGATTCCGAAGAATGGTGCCGAAGTCATTTGGAATCATCGCCTGAAGTATCGCGGCAATGCCGTTCGCCTAGTCAACAACTCGGCGATTGTGGCTCAGGATGGCGGCATCCAGCAGTCGCGCTTTATCGCCGATGTGAAATTCGTTTACGCCAACTACAAGACCCCGGCCCCGGCCGACAACAAGCTGGCGCTGTATTTCATGGCCAAGAACCAGGCCCCGGCTCGCGTTGCCGGTCAGACCACGCTGGTGCATGAGCCGCTCATGGGTTCGCGCTCGGCTTGGCTGTTCGATCCAGGTCTGGGCCGTGTGCGTCGTGCGCCGGATGTGGGTTTCGACAACCCAACCCTCGGTGCTGATGGCGAGCAGTTCAACGATCAGGTCGATACCTTCAACGGTTCGCTCGAACGCTACGATTGGAAACTGCTGGGCAAGAAGATCGGAAGAGCGTCGTGTAGGGAAAGAGTGTCTTCGCCTGTGTAGAT
>CALEYY010000032.1 GCA_937928295.1 uncultured Moraxellaceae bacterium | reverse complement strand
GCCATGACAGCAGCGTGGTGAGCAAAGGATCATGCTGAAACTGCCAGTCCGCCGGTAAAATCCAGCCGCCCACATCCTGCCCCTGCCGTTGCTCGTGATAATGAAATGGTGGCGTTTGCGGGGCGCTGGCAGCCTCGTTGACGATACCTTTTGGGCGCAGATGCAGCAGCGAGCGGCGCTGTGTCACCGGCTTCAGCAGGGCTGCATCCAGCCAGCCGGAATCGACCTGATCGGGCTGGGCAAACACCCATGGACGGCCTTGAGCCGAAGCGAATTGCGCGGCCTGCTCGCGCAGTGCATCGCTGAGCAAATCGGCCTTGGTGAACACCAGCAAATCCGCCGCCGCCACCTGCGCCTGAAAGGTTTCGTGCGTGGTCACGCGGGCATCGTCGAGCTGCCGGGCATCAATCGCACACAGCGTCGCGGCCGGCTTCAGGCTGGCCTGCCAATGCGGCTCACGCAGCATCTGCAGCAACTCGGCGGGATGCCCCAGCCCGGTCGGTTCAATCAGCAGCCGCTGCGCGCCCGACTGGCTGATGATCTGGCCCAGAGCGATTTGCAGCGGCAGGTTCTGCGTGCAGCAAATGCAGCCGCCCGGCACCTCCTTGATCATCACGCCCGAGCCGGCCCACGCCACCTGATCAATGCCGATCTGACCAAATTCGTTGACGACAATCGCCCAGCGCTCATCCACCGGCTTTTGCGTCAACAGGGCGCTAATCAGCGAAGTTTTGCCGGCGCCGAGAAAGCCGGTAATAACATGCGTCGCGATACTCAATGTAGACCTCGTTTTTTCAGCCATTCTCGCTAGACTGACGCCATTCTAAATAAGCGAGACGATGTCGCCATGAATATTCTGCTTACCGGCGGCACCGGCTTCATCGGCAGCCTGCTGTTGCCGACGCTGCTCGGGCCATCGGAGCTGGGCGGCGGCCATCGCGTCACCGTGCTCACACGCCGGCCGGCGAAATTTTCGCTACGGCATCAGGAAGCAATTGCCTGCGAGCAGCTGCGCGTTATTGGCACACTGCAAGAGCTGACGCGCGATGATGTTTACGATGCCGTGATCAATCTCGCCGGCGAAGGCATTGCTGACAAACCGTGGACAACGCAGCGCAAGCGCGAGCTGCACGACAGCCGCATCACGCTCACCGAAGAGCTGGTGGAGTGGATACGGCGAGCCAAAAAGAAGCCGCTCGTGCTGATCTCCGGCTCGGCCGTGGGCTGGTACGGCAGCCAGGGCAACAAGGTGCTGGAAGAAGGCGCGCTGCCACATGTGGAATATGTGCATGAGCTTTGTCGCGACTGGGAGCAAGCCGCTGCTGCGGCCGAAGCTCACGGCCTACGCGTTTGTCTGCTGCGTACCGGCGTGGTCATCGGTTCTGGCGGTGGCATGCTGCGCAAGCTGCTGCCGCTGTTCGGTCTTGGCCTCGCCGGCCCGCTCGGCAGTGGCCAGCAATACCTGTCCTGGATATCGCTGACCGATGTGGTGCAGATCATCCTGCGCCTGCTCAATGATCGCGAGCTGCACGGCGCTTTCAATGCCACCGGCCCGCGCCCGGTGACTAATGCCGAATTCACGCAAACGCTGGCCCGCCTGCTGCGCCGACCGGCGTTTCTACGCCTGCCGGCAAGTGTGCTGAAGATGGCCATGGGCGAGATGTCGACGCTGCTGCTCGATGGCCAGCGCGTGGTGCCCAGCCGGCTCTTGCAGGCGCACCATGCGTTTCAGCACAGCAGCTTGGAAGATGCCCTGCGCGCGGCCCTGCGTCAGCATCGTCATGCCGATTGATACGGCCGTGGCCGTCAACGCATCCCGCGCGCTGGCGTCACTGTAACGACTCCCAACCTTCTGAGAGATCCTCATGCGGCGCATTTCGGCAACTCTCCTGATCATCGCCCTGTCATGCGGGGCACAGGCTGACGACAGCGCCGCTGCGCCTGCGGCCACGCCAACAGCTGCGGCCCTGACGCTGGCCCAGCTCATCGATCGCAGCCTGAGCGCCAACCCGGACACGCGCGCCGCCTGGCAACGCAGCCGCAGCCAGGTCGAGCGCGTCGGCATCGCGAAATCGGCCTACTACCCCACGCTCGATGCCAGCGCCAGCATCAGCGAACGCCTTGGTGACTCCGCCGTGGTTGGTGCTGAACGCCAAACCCAGCTCGGCCTGAACAGCCAGTGGCTGCTGTGGGACTTCGGCGGTCGTCGCGCCAATTTAGACAGCACGCAGCAAACCCTGGCCGCGCTGCAATCCAGCCAAGACACGGCCAGCCAGCAAGTCGCCATCAGCGCCGTACAAAACTGGTTCGCCCAGCTTAGTGCCCGCGCCAGCCTGGAGGCCGCACAAGCCTCACTGCTCGCCGCCGAGGAAACCGCCAAGGCCGCACGCCAGCGCCAGCTCATCGGCGTGGCGACTCGTGAAGATGAATTGCAGGCGGAAACCGCGCTGGCGCAAGCCCGACTCACGCTCATTCAACGACAAGGCGAGCTGGCCGCCAGCGCCGGACGCCTCGCCGTGGTCGCCGGTTATGCCGCCGACACGCCCTTGGCGCTGGACTATCAAGACAATGCGCTAGACAGCTTGCGCCAGGAGGCCAGCGCCCAGCCGCCCGAGCTGAAGCAGCTGCTGACGCTGGCTCAGGAGCGCCGGCCGGAACTGATCGCGCAACAGCTGCGCGTGCAGGCCAACAGCTCGGAGCTGGATCGCATTGCGGCGCAGGCCCGGCCCCGGCTGTCGCTGTCGGCCAGTAGCAACAACAGTCGCGACGACCTCAATCAGAGTCAGGGCGGACAGGTCGCGCTGACGGCCACGCTGCCGCTGTTCACCGGCTTTCAGCAGCGGCATCAGGAAGCGCTGGCGCAGTCACAGATCGCCGAACAGGGCATCGAGCTGGCGCGCATTCAGCAGCAAGTCAGTCTCGATGTCTGGCTGGCCTGGCAGCAGTTCAGCACGGCGCAGGCGCGCATTACCGCCACCGACAGCCTGCTCGCCGCCGCCAGCGAATCCAGTCGCGCCGCCCTCGCCCGCTATCAGGCCGGCCTCGGCAATCTGCTCAATGTGCTGACCGCGCAAAGCAATCTCGCCGATGCCCGCCAGCAGCACGCTCGCTCGCGCTTCGATCTCGCCGCCGCCCGTCTTCAACTCGCCCAAGCCAGCGGCCTTCTGGTGCGCGATACCGCTATGGAGTTTCGTCAATGACTGTTCTCACCCCCGCTCGCCGTCGCTGGGCCTTGATCGCCGCTGCCGTGGCGGTCGCCGCCGGCATCGGCCTGAAAGCCTGTGGCAGCAGCGACAACGGCATCCGCTATCGCAGCGAAAAAGCCGACCGTGGCGACATCGCGCAAAGTGTCGCGGCCAACGGCCAGCTCAGCCCGGTCACGCTGGTCTCGGTGGGCACACAGGTGTCGGGCATCGTGCGGTCGTACAGCGCCGACTTCAATGATCGCGTCGAGGCAGA
>CALEYY010000031.1 GCA_937928295.1 uncultured Moraxellaceae bacterium | reverse complement strand
CCCGTAGGCGACAGCTGCCGCCGTGGGCTCGTTGAGCAGACGCAACACCTTGAGGCCGGCCAGTGTGGCGGCATCCTTGGTGGCCTGGCGCTGGGCTTCGTCGAAGTACGCCGGCACGGTAATGACGGCGCCGGTGATGTCGCCACCGAGAGCCGTTTCGGCGCGCGCGCGCAACACCTTGAGGATTTCTGCCGAGGCCTCCACCGGGCTTTTCAGGCCGGCGACGGTGTTGAAATAGGGCATGCCGTTGTCGTGCATGACCAGCTCGTAGGGCAACTGCTCGCCGAGCTGATGTGCAGCCTCCAGGCCACGACCCATGAAGCGCTTGACCGACACCAGTGTGTTCAGGGCATCACTGGCGGCGGCCTGACGCGCTTCTTCGCCAACCACCACGGAAGCATCGGCCAGATAGCGCACCACAGATGGCAACAGCAGACTGCCATCAGCAGCAGCCAGCACGCGCGGCAAGCCGCTCTGAACCGTGGCCACCAGCGAATGCGTGGTGCCCAGATCAATGCCAATGGCAAGTTTGTGTTGATGCGGTGCCTGGCTCTGGCCGGGTTCGGCAATTTGCAGCAAGGCCATCAGAAATCGTCCAGTTCGTCTTCGAGGCGTTCACGCTGCTCGCGAATCTCGGCCAGCAGGCGTGTCATGAATTGCATTTTGCGCAAACAGTCGGTGGCTTCCGGCCAATCTTCAGCGGCGTAGTCCACGGGAAATTCGCGCAGCAACGAGTCTAGCCAGTCCTGCGCCTCGGCCTCAATAGCGTCCAGCTCATGCAGCGCGGCCGCCTCTTCCAGCGACTCACGCAGCTCCATCTGGGCCATCAGAAAATCGGTGTCCATGACGCTGACGCGCTCGGCATCGCTGCCATGACCTGCCAGTTCAAGCAGATAACGGGCGCGACGAACCGGGTCGCGCAGCGTGTCGTAGGCAGCATTGAGGTGCGAGGTCATTTGCAGGGCATGGCGCTGGGCAGCGCTGTCATCGGCGGCAACACGGTCGGGATGCAGCTGCTGCTGCAGAGCGCGCCAGGTCGGCTGCAAGGCATTGGCATCTAGTGCGAATGCCACGGGCAAGCCGAACAGACTGAAGTAATCGGTGTTCAGGTTCACGCCAACACTCCGCTCAGACGGTGAAAGACTCACCGCAACCGCACTCGCCCTTTTGATTCGGGTTGGTGAACTTGAAGCCTTCGTTCAGGCCTTCTTTCACGAAGTCCATCTGCGTGCCGTCGAGATAGGCCAAGCTCTTGGCGTCCACAATCACTTTGACGCCGAAGGAGTCGAAAGTCTGGTCGCCAGCATCGACCGAATCTACAAACTCAAGCACATAGGCCAGGCCGGAGCAGCCAGAGGTCTTGATGCCGACACGAATGCCCTCGCCCTTGCCGCGACCTTCCAGGCAAGCTTGTACATGGCGCGCGGCCGATTCAGTCAGGGTGATGCCCACTCGTGTCTCCAGTTCTTCAGCAAAGCTGCTTAAGCAAAAAGCCGGCTGGCGCTTACGCGCCGTGCTTCTGACGGTAATCCGCAATCGCTGCCTTGATGGCATCTTCCGCCAGCACCGAGCAGTGAATCTTCACCGGCGGCAATGCCAGTTCCTGCGCGATTTGCGTGTTCTTAATGGTGGCCGCCTGATCCAGAGTCTTGCCCTTGACCCACTCGGTCACCAGCGAGCTGGAAGCGATGGCCGAGCCGCAGCCGTAGGTCTTGAAACGGGCATCTTCGATGATGCCGGCGTCATTGACCTTGATCTGCAGCTGCATCACATCGCCGCAGGCCGGCGCGCCGACCATGCCGGTGCCGACGGAGTCATCGAGCTTGTCGAGCTTGCCGACATTGCGCGGATTTTCGTAGTGGTCGAGGACCTTGTCGCTGTAAGCCATGATATTTCTCCTGGGTGCAGAGGGGCGCTTAGTGCGCGACCCACTCCACGGAACTGATGTCGACGCCGTCCTTGAACATGTCCCACAAGGGTGACAAGTCACGCAGACGGTTGACGGCTTGGCTGGCGTGGCCAATCACGAAATCGATGTCGTCCTCGGTGGTAAAACGACCGAGGGTGAAGCGAATGGAGCTGTGCGCGAGTTCATCGCTGAGGCCCAGTGCGCGCAGCACATAGGACGGTTCCAGCGAGGCCGAGGTACAGGCCGAACCGGACGACACCGCGAGATCCTTCAACGCCATGATCAGCGACTCGCCTTCCACGAAATTGAAGCTGACATTGAGGTTGCCGGCGATACGCTGCACGGCATCGCCATTGAGGAAGACCTGCTCCAGGCCCTGCAGGCCCATCCAGAGCTTGTCGCGCAGTACGCGCAAACGATCTTGCTCGGCGTGCATTTCCAGCTTAGCCAAGCGGAAGGCTTCGCCCATGCCGACCAACTGGTGCGTGGCCAGCGTGCCCGAACGCATACCACGCTCATGACCGCCGCCATGAATTTGTGCCTCCAGACGGACGCGCGGCTTGCGACGCACATACAGCGCGCCGACGCCCTTGGGGCCATAGGTCTTGTGCGCGCAGAAGCTCATCAGATCGACCTTCATCGCCTCGAGATCAATATCGATCTTGCCGGTCGACTGCGCCGCATCGACATGGAACAGGATGCCGCGAGCCCGTGTAATCTCACCGATGGCCGCGATGTCGGTGATGGTGCCGATCTCGTTGTTCACATGCATCAGCGACACCAGCAGCGTGTCATCGCGCAGCACGGCTTCCACCGCTGCCGGATGAATCAGGCCCGTGCCCGCTTCCGGATCAAGATAGGTCACTTCAAAGCCTTCGCGCTCGAGCTGACGGCAGGCATCCAGCACGGCCTTGTGCTCGATCTTCGAGGTCACAATGTGCTTGCCCTTGCTCTTGTAAAAGCCAGCCACGCCCTTGATGGCGAGGTTGTTCGACTCGGTAGCACCGGAAGTCCAGACGATTTCACGCGTATCGGCATTGACCAGCGCCGCGACATGGCCGCGCGCATCCTCAACGGCCTCTTCTGCCTGCCAGCCATAAAAATGCGAACGCGAAGCCGGGTTACCGAAGTTCCCCTCGACGCGCAGGCAGTTCATCATGGCTTCGGCCACGCGCGGGTCCACCGGTGTGGTCGCGGAATAGTCGAGATAGATCGGACGCTTCATGAATAACCCCTAGCACTCAATTCAGTTCACCGCCGCCAAGCTGGCACCGGCTTCGATATCTTGGCGACGACGCACTTGCGCCTCGCTCTGGCGGATGGCCACCGCCTGCACCTGTCGCCGCGTCAGCAATTCCTGCAAGCTGATGTTGGCAAGGAAATGATGGATTTGCTCACTCAAATCCGTCCACAGTTCATGCGTAAGACAGGTCACGCCTTTCTGGCAATCGCCTTGGCCGCCACAGCGTGTGGCATCCACCGACTCATCCACCGCATCAATGATGTCGGCGACATAAATTTGATCCGCCAGGTGTGCCAGCTGATAGCCGCCGCCCGGCCCGCGCACGCTGCTCACCAGCGCGCTTTTGCGCAACTTGGCGAACAACTGCTCCAGATACGACACCGAAATCGACTGGCGCTCGGAGATGTCGCTGAGGCTGACCGGCCCCTTTTGCGCATGCAACGCCAGATCCAGCATCGCGGTTACGGCGTAGCGGCCTTTGGTCGTCAATCGCATGCGTGCTCTCCACAGCTTGTCCTAGTGTTTCGCTAGGGTATTAATTCCGAGCGAAACAGTCAAGTATTAGACCTAGCGGAGCGGTCGGGATTGTAGGGAGATTGCCGGCGCTTTGCTAGTCGGGCTTGACCGTGGCCAGCGTCGTCGCCAGTAAAGCATCGGGCTTCTGATCGCAGACATTGATGCCAGCCTCCTTCAGGGCCTTGCAGAACATGTCCATGCGCGCCTCGTTGGCCTGCATGTGATCGAGCAGATCACGCATGGCATCGAGCACCGGATCCGGCAAATCGGGGTTGGCGGCATAGGCCTGGAAGCCGATCTTCGCGGCATAGTCGCGACGGGCCTGCTCTTCGGCATCCACCTCGGTGCGAATGATGATGCGGCCCGGCGTGCCCACTACCGTCGCGCCCGCCGGCACTGGCTTCACCACCACGGCATTAGAGCCAATGCGTGCACCCGCCGAAATCGTGATCGGGCCCAGCACTTTCGCACCCGCCCCGACCACCACGCCATTTTCCAGCGTGGGATGGCGTTTGCCGGCATCCCAGGATGTGCCGCCCAGCGTGACGCCATGATAAAGCGTGACATCGTCGCCAATTTCAGCGGTTTCGCCGATGACCACGCCCATGCCGTGATCGATGAAAAACCGCCGGCCAATTTTCGCACCCGGATGAATTTCGATGCCGGTCCAGAAGCGTGACAGCGTAGAGATGAACCGGGCCAAGCCCTTCCAGTTCGCCGTCCACAAGGCGTGCGACCAGCGATGCGCCATCGCGGCATGCAGACCGGGGTAGTTCAGCAACACCTCGAAACGCGTACGCGCAGCGGGGTCACGGGCAAAGACAGAGTCAATATCTTCACGAATGCGATCAAACATCGGTTTTCCCCGAAGACTTCGCGGTAAGGGATACGCCGCCGCGACCGACTTTTTCGCCGCTCAGCGCCAGCACGCGCTTGAAAAAGCCGCGCAACAGATTGTACTCCGGGCGATCCAAGCGTGTGCGGCCAAACAGGCGGCGCAAGCGCGTCATGATCTGGCGCGGATTTTCGGGATCGAGAAAGCCGATCGCGACCAGGGTGCGTTCGCAGTGGGCGTAAAACTGGGTCATGTCTTCGCCATTCACCAATTCCTCATCCCACGGCACTAGGGTCATGGGCATGCTCGGCTGCTCCAGCGGATCGGGCACAGGCTGGGGACGCTGCGAGTACATCCCTGTAAGCTCTCGCCCGCCATCCATGGCGGGCGACGCCCCCGCCTGTGCCCGATCCGCTGGAGCAACAGCTTGCTCATGTAGTGGGATCTGGTGAGCGGTCGAACGTACCACTCGCGAGGCATCGCTGGGGGGTGGGTTGGAAGCCCCACCGCTGGTGGCTACGGGAGCTGAGCTGTCGCTGGGCTGGCTGTGAGGGAATCCAGTTGGTGCGACTTCACGAGCCATGGATGGCGAGTGCGAGCCTACAGGGGTGAGCTCGGGGTTTGTCGGCGCATCGCGCCGAACCGAGGGAACGCCGCCGCGATGCAGCGCGGCGGCCGGACTGGACTCGCGGCGATCGCACAGACTGAATTCCCCCGCTTCCGGCTCAGCGGCGACCTTAGAATCAACAAGCACATGCGCCATGCGCGCCTCGTAGGCCAGCACCTGCACAGCCGCCGCCACATTAAGCACCCCATACTCCGGATTCGTCGGAATAAACACATGGGCATGGCAAAGCATCAGCTCATCGTTGGTCAGGCCACGATCTTCGCGACCAAACACAAACGCGACCTTGGCTCCCACACGCGCATGCTGCTCGGCGGCCTCGCCAGCGCTGCGAGCATCGAGCTGTGGCAAGCCGATGGTGCGATTGCGTGCGCTGGCACCGAGCACCAGCTGGCAGTCGGCTATAGCCTCCTCCAGCGTGGCCACGACGCGCGCCTGCGCCAACACATCAGAGGCGCTGGAAGCCAACGCACTGGCATCGGCATGCGGGAACTGCTTGGGCGCGACCAGCACGAGGTCATGCAGGCCCATGGTTTTCATGGCACGAGCAGCGGCACCGATATTGGCCGGCAAGGTCGTGTTGACGAGGATGATGCGAGTCGAGATGTTCATAGGGCGCGCATGTTACACTATGCGCCTCAACCGTTCTTTATCAGAGTCTGTTCCATGCAACCCATGCTGACCATGGCGCTGCGCGCCGCCAATTTGGCCGCCGACATCATCGCCAAGGCCGCCGACCGCCTCGACCTCGTCGATGTCGAAGCCAAAGGCCTCAATGATTATGTAACGCAAGTCGATAAAGCCGCCGAGCGTGCCATTATCGAGTTCATCCGCAAGACCTACCCCAGCCATGCGATTCAGGCCGAAGAGTCCGGCTTCATGGCGGGCAAGGGCGGCGAGCAGGAATGGCTCTGGATCGTTGATCCGCTCGATGGCACCACCAATTTCATCCATGGTTTCCCGCAATACGCGGTGTCGATCGCTATTCAGCACAATGGCGTCACCGAGCATGCCGTGGTGCTGGACCCGATGCGTCGCGAAGCTTTCAGCGCCAGCCGTGGCGGCGGCGCAGCCATGAATGGTCGCCGCCTGCGCGTGTCTGAGCGCCGTGGCCTGGAAGGTGCGCTGATTGGCACCGGCTTCCCGTTCCGCCCAGATCAGATGCACGCGATGGATGGCTATCTGAACATGTTTAAGGCTGTAGCCAGTCAGACGGCGGGTCTGCGTCGTGCCGGTTCGGCGGCGCTGGATCTGGCCTATGTGGCCGCAGGTCGTCTTGATGGTTTCTTCGAGTTTGGCCTGGCACCGTGGGATATTGCTGCCGGCGAGCTGATCATTCGCGAGGCCGGTGGGCTGGTGTCTGACTTTACGGGTGGTCACGGCTATCTGGACAGCGGCAATATCGTTGCCGGTAATGCCAAGGTGTTCAAGGGTTTGCTGACGACACTGGCTCCGCATCTGCCGGAGGCGCTGAAGCGCTGATCAAAGCCCTTTGAATTGATGCGAAATGCCGATGCGCAAATTGCTGAAGTCGTACGCATTTTCAATCTGGTTGGGCTGACTCATGTCGGCCCAGCGCGCTTCCATGAACACGTTGGCATCATTGAACTGTCGGCGCAGGCCAAACAATCCTTCATAAGCGCTGCCACGGGTCATCTGCATCATGCCGGCACTGGCATAAGCAGAGTAGGTATCACTGAGCTTGTAGAGGCTATCTACGCCTACTCCCATGCCAAAACTACTGGTTGCCGCCAGACTTTGCGTGGGACTAGACCATTGATAACGCACAACTTCGGCGCGTGGCGCTATATGAAAGTCGCCCGAATTAGGCAGACTCCAAGACAATCCATTGCGTTGCTGGCTGAAGCTGACAGCATTGCCATTTTGGCAGCCGGACAGTTGGCAAGCCACACCATCCAATTTCGACTCGCTGCTGACCAGACTTAAACCAGCATCTGGCGCATGAATACCGCCCTCAATCGAATCAAAAGCACTGCGCAGTCGTTTTTCATCTGCAGAGAGCGGCTGCAAGGGTATGGGCAGTTGCGAAAACAAGTCTTTAAGCGATAGCCAAGGCTTCAGTTCAACGCCATGGGCGCTACCTGCCGTCAAGGAAATTGCTAGTACCAGCTTCTTTTTCATAACCTACACAATCAATAAGTGAGGAACGCCCCAAGAATTGCCTACTTTTCAAACAACAACAAGGAGCTTTTGTGTGGGCCTTGTTGCTGTTTGGTGACGCAATCAACTCATCAATTGGTAAGGGCCACCTTCCAACAGCGCGCGCTGGTACGCCGGGCGAGCCTGAATCCGCTGCAAAAAAGCAGAGATTTTCGGCCATTTAG
Source organism: uncultured Moraxellaceae bacterium (assembly GCA_937928295.1). Classification (GTDB taxonomy): domain Bacteria; phylum Pseudomonadota; class Gammaproteobacteria; order Pseudomonadales; family Moraxellaceae; genus Perlucidibaca. Next base: position 603 of record CALEYY010000031.1, on the reverse strand, counting down.
CATCCAACCCGCCGCGCGCAGCAGCCGCTTCAATCGGGAAGCTCATTTGCACATCCGCCGCCGTTAAGTCATCGCCAGCAAACCATTCGCTACGCGTCAACTCAGCTTCCAGATAGTTCAGATGCTGCGTAATTTGCGGATCAATGAAGCTTTTTTGAGCGCCTTGCGAGATCTTGCGCACGAGCGGCCTGAGCAGCGATGGCAACGCGGGCGATTTCGGCAGGAAGGAAAATACCAGCTTCATCAGCAACGGCGGCATGGCAGAACCTTCGGCAAAATGCAGCCAATAGGTATAGCGCAGGCGATCCGGCGTACCGGCGGCAGGCTGCAGACGGCCCTGGCCGTAACGCTCGATCAGGTATTCGATGATCGCGCCGGATTCGGCGACCGTGATGTCATCGTCGGTAATGACCGGCGACTTGCCGAGCGGATGCACCGCACGCAATTCAGGTGGCGCCAGCATGGTTTTGGCATCGCGCTGATAGCGCACCACCTCGTAGGGCAAACCCAGCTCTTCGAGCAGCCAGAGAATGCGCTGCGAGCGCGAATTGTTGAGGTGGTGGACGCGAATCATGGACGGTCATCCTCTTCTTTTTTGACTTC
>CALEYY010000030.1 GCA_937928295.1 uncultured Moraxellaceae bacterium | reverse complement strand
CGTTTCGTGACGGCTCTGCAGGCTCTTGATGAGCCAGCGCGCTTCCTGCAAATGGTCGCGGATGAACTGATTGTCGCGGGTGCTGTCGGCGCGGCGCAGCATCGAGGCGTAGCCGCTGTTGACGCGCAGTCGCGGGGCGGCATCGGGGTTGAGTTCAACGCGCCAGCGGCCGTGCAGCTTGCGCACCACCACATCGGGAATCAGCGCTTTGTCATCGGCTGTGGTCCAGCCTTCACCGGGGTGCGGCGTGAGCTCACGAATCAACTTCAGCGCGCGATGCACGGCGGCTTCATTGAGCTTGGTCAGGCGCATCAGGCCGGCGAGGTCGCCATTGGCAAGACGATCGGCGTGCTCGCCAAGCAGCAGGCGGGCATCGGCTAGGCCAGGCGTAGCGGCATCGCGCTGGCCGAGCTGGATCAGCAGGCATTCGGCCAGATTGCGCGCGGCCACACCGGGCGGATCGAATTGCTGCACGCGATGCAGCACGGCGATGATCTCGTCTTCCTCGGCCTCTTGTTGACGCCAGTGCATGGCGGTAGCGGCCAGCTCTTCGAGGCTGACGGTGAGGTAGCCGCGCGCATCAAGGCCGTCGATGATGGCGTCGGCGATGAGGCGGTCGAGGTCGGAGAAGGGCGTCAGGTTGAGCTGCCAGCGCAAGTGATCCTGCAGCGTCTCCGTGGGCGCATTGCGGCTCTCGATGGGGTCGCCGTCTTCGTCGAGACTGTCGCCACCGCCACTGCCGCTGTTGCCGACATAGATGTCGTCCCAGGCGGTATCCACGGGCAGGTCGGTGGGCAGATCGTTCTGGTGGTCGAGGTCGAGCGCCTGGCCTGCGGCATCGGCGGTTTCGGGTGTGCCGGCGGTGACTTGGGTGAGTGGATCAGACGATGCATCGGAACCGTCATCAAGCTCCAGCAGCGGATTGCTGTCGAGCGCCGATTGCACCTCTTGCTGCAATTCCAGCGTCGACAACTGCAGCAGTTTGATCGCCTGCTGCAACTGCGGTGTCATGGTGAGGTGCTGCCCCAGCCCCATCTGGAGCCCGATTTTCATCACAGTGAAAATTGCTCCCCAAGATAGACTTCACGCACCAGCGGGTTGGCCAGAATCTCTTCCGGTGTGCCCTCGGCAATCTCCACGCCGGCGCTGACGATGTAGGCCTTCTCGCAGATATCCAGCGTTTCGCGCACATTGTGGTCGGTGATGAGCACGCCAATGCCGCGCTGCTTCAAGTGCATGATGATGCCTTTGATGTCTGCGACGGAGATTGGGTCAACGCCGGCAAACGGTTCGTCGAGCAAAATGAATTGCGGGTCGCTGGCCAGTGCGCGGGCAATTTCGACGCGACGCCGCTCGCCGCCCGACAGGCTCATGCCGAGGCTGGTACGAATGTGGCCGATGTGAAATTCGGCCAGCAAGGATTCGAGCTTGGCCTGCTGTGCGGCCTTGTCGAGATCCTGGCGCGTTTCCAGAATGGCGAGAATATTGTCTTGTACGCTGAGCTTGCGGAAGATCGATGCCTCTTGCGGCAAATAGCCGATGCCCTTGCGCGCGCGGCCGTGCATGGGCAGGTGCGAGATGTCTTCGTTGTCGAGTCGAATACGGCCGTTGTCCATCGGAACCAAGCCGACAATCATGTAGAAACTGGTGGTCTTGCCGGCACCGTTGGGGCCGAGTAGGCCGACGATTTGTGCGCTCTCCACGGTCAGGCTGACATTCTTCACCACGGTGCGGCCTTTGTAGCTCTTCGCTAGGCCCTCAACGACAAGCATGCTCACGGTTTGCTGCTCCCGCTGTTGTTGGTAGCGGCTGGGACGACGGCTGGCGTGGCGGGCGTTTTGCCGCCATTGCGGGCCGAGGGCGGGAAGGTCAGCTGCACGCGCTGCGTGGAGTCGCCGGTGGCTTCGATCTGCTTGCGCAGGGTGGAGTAGACAATGCGGGGGCCGCTGAAGCTGGCGCTATCCTGGCGCAGCACGGCATTGCCGATCAGCGTGATGACACCGGTGTTGTTGTCGAAAAGAATCTCGTTGGCATCAGCTTTGACCAGCCCTTTGGCGGGGTCTGTCTTTTGTTCGTAATGCGCCTGTTTGCCGAGGGTGCGGGCGGTTTGCAGGTTGCCTTGCGCATCCACTTTCAGCGTCAGGGTGTCACCGCTCACGCGTAGCGTGCCTTGCACGATCTGGACATTGCCGCGATACAGCGCCTCACCACTTTTTTCATCGAAGCGGGCGTTGTCGGCGGTGATCTGGATCGGCTGCTGGGCATCTTCCGGCAGTGCCCGTGCCAGGCCCGGCAGTGCCAGCAGCATGAGCAGCGCGCGCGTCGCCAGCAAATTAGTAGGACGGTGCATAGTGAACCTCAACGGCAGAATTCAGTTCGACGGATTTGGCGCGCAGATCGACATTCAGGCCAACGCCCGTCATGGTTCCGCGCGGGCTGATGACGCGCACGGCAGCCGGGCTGTCGAGGCGATCACCACGCGGGTTGGCGTGCAGGCGCGAGGTTTCCAAGCGCAAGGGTTCGGCACCTTGCTGGCGCAGCGCCACCACATGGCCCGACAGCCACACATCGGTCGCTGGATCAGGGCTGTCTGCCTGCGCGGCCGTCAGCCGCCAGAGCAACTGGCCTTGGCTGTAGAGCTGTATATCGGGCTGCGTCAAATGGAAACGCTCGGGCTGTGCGTGATGGGTCAGTTGTGTGCCCTGCATGCGACGCATCAAATTGCCCTTGGCATCGGTTTGCCAGAGTTGAACCTGCTCCACGATATAGTCCGGCCCGCTGCCATTGTCTGTTGCGACATTGTCAGGCGTGAGTCCGCCCCAGCCGTAATATGCGCCTGCGCCAACGGCAATCAGCACCGTGGACAGTTGCAGCAGCGGGCGTATATCCATGTCAGATGGCCAGGTAGGGCGCGAGCGCGGCGTCGTAGCGGCTCTGCGCGTGCAGCAGCAGATCGCAGACTTCACGCACGGCACCACGACCGCCGGTGAGCGTGGTGACATGATCGGCGCGTGCACGCAGCTCGCTGTGCGCGTTGGCCACGGCGACGCCCAGGCCGGAGGCGAGAATGGCGGGCAGATCAGGCCAGTCATCGCCAACATAAGCCACTTCTTCAAGCTCATAGCCGAGCTCGGCAATCAGCTCTTTCAGCGCCACCAGCTTGTCTTCGCGACCTTGCAGCAGGTGCTTGATCTTCAGATTGGCGGCGCGGCGCTGCACCAGCTGCGTGGTGCGCCCGGTAATGATGGCGACTTCGATGCCGGCGCTCTGCAGCATCTTGATGCCGTGGCCGTCCTGCGTGTCGAAGGTCTTCAGCTCCTGGCCATCTTCCGCGAAAAAGAGGCGGCCGTCAGACAGCACGCCATCCACATCGAGTGCCAGCAGGCGAATGCGAGCAGCCTTTTCCTTGATACGAACCGAGAGCATCAGACCACTCCTGCTTTCAGGAAACCATGCATGTTGACCGCCCCCAGCGGGCGGCGCTGATCATCGACCACGACCACGCCGTTGATGCGACGAGCTTCCATTTCGGCTAGTGCCTGCGCAGCCAGAATGCCGGCCGGCACGGTCAGGCAGTTTGGCGTCATGACTTGTTCGATGGGCGTGATACGAATGTCGAGATTCTGGTCGATGGTGCGACGCAAGTCGCCGTCGGTGAACAGACCGACGAGGCTGCCGTTGGCATCGACTACGGTGGTCATGCCCAGACCCTTGCGCGTGATTTCCAGCAGGGCGTCGCGAATCGGCGTGCCGACCTTGACGATCGGCACTTGCTCGCCCTTGTTCATGATGTCATCGACCAGCAGCAGCAGGCGGCGGCCGAGCGCGCCACCGGGATGCGACAGCGCGAAGTCTTCGGCGGTGAAGCCGCGCGCTTCCAGCAGTGCCACAGCCAGGGCATCGCCCAGCACCAGCGTATTGGTGGTCGATGAAGTGGGGGCCAGACCCAGCGGGCAAGCTTCCGGCGACTTGCCGATGGTCAGTGCCACATCGGCGTGACGACCCATGCTGCAGTCGGCCAGCGCCGTAATGCTGATGAGCTTGGCGCGCAGTCGTTTGATGACCGGGATGATGGCAAGGATTTCGTGAGCTTCGCCGGAGTTGGAAATGGCAATCACCACATCCTGCGCCGTGACCATGCCGAGGTCGCCGTGGCTGGCCTCGCCGGGGTGCATGAAAAAAGCCGGCGTGCCGGTGGAGGCGAGGGTGGCGGCAATCTTGTTGCCGATATGGCCGGACTTGCCCATGCCGGTGATGACGACGCGGCCCTTGCAGGCCATGAGCAGCTCGCAGGCGCGGCGGAAGTCGTCGCCAATGAGTGGCCGCAAGGCTTCGATGGCGTCGAGTTCGACCTGCAGGACGCGCTGGCCGGTGGTCACAAAATCGTTGTTGGTCATGAAGTCATCCCGAAGCTCATACAAATTCAGTGCCAACTTTGTCAGGTAATTATGGCCAAGCCAAGCGCTTGCCACCAGTCCTACGCTTTGATTCCGCCGAAAAAGATCCGGTGCTATGATGCGCGCCTTTATTGGCTCGAAACTATTGCCATGGCAGATTCCTCCAGCGATCTGGTTCATATCCGCGACCTCAGCTTCAGTCGCGGTGATCGCCTTATCTTTGATCGCGTCAATGTTCGTATTCGTCGTGGCCAAGTCACGGCCATCATGGGGCCGTCGGGCTGTGGCAAGACCACGCTGCTGCGCTTCATCGGCGGCCAGCTGCGCCCGGACAGCGGCGAAGTCTGGGTGGACGGTCAGAATGTGCCGACGCTATCGCGCGATGACCTGTTCAAGCTGCGCGCGCGCATGGGCATGCTGTTTCAGTCGGGCGCGCTGTTTAGCGATCTTACCGTGCATGAAAATGTCGCCTTCCCACTGCGTGCACACACCCAGCTCAGCGAAAGCCTGATTCACGACATCGTGCTGATGAAGCTCGAGTCGGTCGGTCTGCGCGGTGCCGAGCAGCTCATGCCGGCCGAGTTGTCTGGCGGCATGGCACGACGGGCCGCGCTGGCCCGCGCCATCGCGCTCGATCCGCATCTGATCATGTACGACGAGCCCTTTGCCGGTCAGGATCCGATGGTCATGGGCGTGCTCGTGCGCCTGATCCGCACGCTGCGCGAGGCGCTCGACCTGACCTCGGTCATCGTCTCGCACGATGTCAACGAGACGCTGTCCATCGCTGACTACATCTATGTGCTGGCCAACGGTGCCGTGGTCGGCGAGGGCTCGCCCGAGCAGCTGCGCGCGTCGGAATCTCCGTTCATTCAGCAGTTCCTCAATGGCAGCGCGGAAGGTCCGGTGCGCTTTCACTATCCATCGCAGCCCTGGGCTGATGTGCTGGGAGCTTAAGATGCTGATGCGTGTGCAGGCACTCGGTGCCCGTGGTCTGGATGTAGTGCGCACGCTGGGAGCGGCCTCCGTGTTTCTCTGGCAGGCGCTGGTGTGTTGGCCGCGCTGGCGACTGGCTCTGCCACTGCTGATTCAGCAGGTCTATGCGGTCGGCGTGTTGTCGCTGGTGATTATTGTCGTATCGGGGTTGTTCATCGGCATGGTGCTCGGCCTGCAGGGCTACAACATTCTGATTACTTACGGCAGCGAGCAGGCGCTGGGCACACTGGTGTCGCTCACGCTGACGCGCGAGCTGGGACCGGTGGTGACCGCACTGCTCTTTGCAGGTCGCGCAGGTTCGGCGCTGACAGCCGAAATCGGCTTGATGAAAGCCACCGAGCAGCTGTCGAGCATGGAGATGATTGGTGTCGATCCGCTGCGTCGCATCGTCGCGCCGCGCTTCTGGGCCGGCGTGCTGACGCTGCCCATGCTGGCAATGATCTTCACGGCGGTGGGCATCCTCGGTGGCCGTTTGGTCGGCGTGGACTGGCTGGGCATTTTTGAAGGATCGTACTGGGCCAACATGCAGCAGTCGGTCGAGTTTGCCGATGATGTGCTCAATGGCTTGATCAAGGCCCTGGCCTTCGGTATTGCCGTAACCTGGATTGCGGTCTTCCAGGGTTACGATTGCGAGCCCACCAGCGAGGGCATTTCGCGTGCCACCACGCGTACGGTGGTTTATGGTTCTTTGGCGGTTCTGGCACTGGATTTCATCCTCACCGCCGTCATGTTTGGAGGCGTCTGATGCGCATTAAATCCCTTGAGTTGCTGGTTGGCGCTTTCCTGTTGCTGGCGTTTGGTGCTCTCATGTTTCTCGCCATTCAGGTCAGCGGCCTGTCGGGTGAAACCAGCAAGCAGTCGTACCGCGTGCATGCCTTGTTCCAGAATGTGGGCGGTCTTACCGAGCGCGCCAAGGTCACCATCGCCGGCGTCAGCGTGGGTCGTGTCGAATCCATTACGCTCGATGCCAAGACCCAGCAGGCCCGCGTCGAGATGGCTATCGACAGCAATGTCAGCGATATCAGCACCGACTCCGTAGCGGCGATCCTGACCTCGGGTCTGCTCGGCGAGAAGTACATCGGCCTGACACCGGGCGCTGACGACACTTATCTGAAAGAAGGCAGCCGTATCGAGCAGACACAGTCGTCGCTGGTGCTGGAAGACTTGATCGGCAAATTCCTGTTCAACAAGGCTACGGAAGCGCCCAAGGCGGCACCGGCTGCGTCAGCCGAATCGGCTGATGCAGCGTTTTAAACCTGACACTACTTCAAGGATCGCGTTATGAACCGTTTGTTAGGAATGCTGTTGGTATCCGTTGCTGCACAGCCCGTGTTGGCCGCTCCTGTTGCCGCGACTGCCAATGTTGCTGTTGCCAATGTGGCGGTGGCGACGGCTGCCGTGGTGGTGAATGCGCCCGAGGCCAATCCGCAGGTTGTCGTGCAGAAATCTATCGACAGCCTGACGGCGCGCATCGTCAAGGATCGCAAGATTCTGCAGAAGAGCCCGGTGGCCCTGGCCGCGCTGGTGGATCAGAACATCACGCCGTTTGTGGATATTTCTGGCATTGCCCGTGGTGTCATGGGTCAGTATTTCCGTCAGGCCACCCCGGAGCAGCGCGATCGCTTTGTGACCACTTTCAAGCAGAGCATGATCCGTACTTATTCCAATGGTCTTGCGGGTTACAACAACCAGAAAATCGTGGTCAAGCCGTACACGCCGGGTGCCGATCTCACACGCGCCCAGGTGGATGTTGAAGTCACGCTGGAGTCGGGCACGATGGTTCCGGTGACTTTCCAGATGGTGCGTGATACTACGGGTGTGTGGAAGGCTCGCAACCTCATCGTCAATGGCTTGAATCTGGGCCTGACTTTCCGCAAGCGCTTCGCCGAAGTGGTGGAGCAGTCTGCTGGCAACATCGACAAGGCTATTGTGGCCTGGGCACCCGATGCGGCCTCGATTGATGCCGTCAAGGTTAAGCCATGAAGGCAGAAAGCCAAACCATGAAGGCAGTCGTCTCGCGCCTCAGCGAAGGCAATGGTCTGGCGCTGGCAGGTGCGGTTGACAGCGCCAATGCCGGCCAGTGCGAGGCTGCTGGCCTGGCGCTGATGACCCAGCTCCCGGCGGGTGCCGTGGTTTGTGATCTGGCCGGCCTCACCACCGGCAACAGCGTTACTGCTGCCGTGCTGATGTCCTGGCGCCGCGCCGCTGCCAAGCGTCAGCAAGTGTTGACGCTGCGTGCTATCCCTGAGCGCCTGCAAGCCATTCTGCAGGCCAGCAACCTGCTTCCTGTATTTACCTCTGCTACACACGAGCCCCAATGAACGCTGCCGAGATTCAGTCCTTGCTGACTGCTGCCATTCCTGAAGCACCCCACATCGCGGTTACCGGCGATGGTGGGAAATTTACCGTGACCATCGTGCACCCGGCGTTTGAAAGCCTCCGACCAGTGGCAAAGCAGCAGCTTGTCTATGCGCCGTTGCAGACGCATATTGCCAGTGGCGCGATTCACGCCGTCAGCATGCAGACGCTGACGCCGGAAGAGTGGCGCAAGATGAAGTTGTTCGGCTGATTATTTCGCTCATTTTTAAGGCAGAGCTTCATGGATAAATTATTGATTACGGGCGGTCGTGCGCTGAATGGCGATGTCCGTATTTCCGGCGCGAAGAATGCTGCACTGCCTTTGCTGGTGGCACCGCTGCTGGCGGATGGTGTGGTCAACATCGGCAA
>CALEYY010000029.1 GCA_937928295.1 uncultured Moraxellaceae bacterium | reverse complement strand
CGACGACGCCTATCTCGACCCGCTCGCGTTCAACCCGGACTCGGTGCTCGGCGTGCCGGGCATCCTCGCGGTGTATCGCGCCGGTCGTGTGGCGATCACCAATGCCGTGGGCACCGGTGTGGGTGATGACAAGTCGATCTACCCGTATGTGCCGGACATGATTCGCTTTTACCTGACCGAGGAGCCGATTCTGCAGAATGTGCCGACCTGGCTGCTGCGTGATCCGGACGATCTTAAGTATGTGCTGGATCATTTGCCCGAGCTGGTGGTGAAGGAGGTTCACGGTTCTGGCGGCTACGGCATGCTCATCGGACCGACCAGTTCGAAGGCCGAGATCGAGGCCTATCGCTTGCGTATTCTGGCCAATCCCAGCGAGTTCATCGCGCAGCCAACCTTGTCGCTGTCGACTTGCCCGACCTTTGTGGAGAGCGGGGTGGCACCACGGCATCTCGATCTGCGGCCGTTTGTGCTGTCTGGCAAGAATGTGGTGATGGTGCCGGGGGGTCTGACTCGCGTGGCGCTGAAGGAGGGTTCGTTGGTGGTGAACTCGTCGCAGGGCGGCGGCACCAAGGACACCTGGATTGTGGACGATGCCGTGCTGGCGGCCGTGAAGTCGCAGAAACAGTCGCAGACTAACTCTCAGTCTCAGAAGCAGGAGACACGCTGATGCTAAGCCGTACTGCATCCTGCCTGTTCTGGATGGCGCGCTACATGGAGCGCGCGGAAAACCTGGCGCGTTTGCTGGATGTGAGTCAGCAACTGGCCCTGATGCCGGGCGCTGACGAGTCCGTGGTGGCGATGCCGCTGGACATCATTGACCTGCGCGAGCAGTTCGAGGCCACGGGCAAGCCGCTCAATGCCGAGGAAGTGGCGTACTTTCTGATGCTGCAGAACGACAGTCCGTCGAGCATCATGGTGTCGCTGCGGCAGGCTCGCGAAAATGCGCATGTGGTGCGTGGCACCATCACCGGCGAGCTTTGGGAGGCTGTGAACGCGACCTGGCTGGAAATGAAGCCGATGACGCGCGCGAAGTTGCGCAGCCAAGGTTTCAGCCGCTTTCTGGAGTGGGTCAAGGAGCGCTCGCACCTGTATCGCGGCGTGCTGGTCGGCACCAGCCAGCGCAACGATGCCTTCCATTTCTCGCGCCTCGGCACCTATCTGGAGCGCGCCGACAATACCGCGCGCCTGTTCCGCTATCACCTGGAGGCGTTTGCCGCGCCCGACCAGACCGGGCGGCCGTCGTACTATGCCTGGGCGGCGCTGCTGCGCTCGCTGTCCGCATTCGAGGCTTATCGCGACAGTTACCGCGACAGCCTGAGTGTGGATCACATCGGCGAGCTGCTGGTGCTGCGCGAGGATCTGCCGCGCTCGCTGCATGCCTGCTTTGCCGAGATCAACGATACGCTGGCGCAGATTCAGGGCGAGCAGGGCCGCGAAGTGCGGCGCTTGGTCGCGGAAGGTTATGCCCGCTTGCGCTTCGGCTCGTGGAGCGAGGACTTTGCGGCCGACCCGGTGGCGGTACTCGATCAGCTCATCATCGACTTTGCTATCATTGGCGAGGCCGTTGCCCAGGCCTACTGGGCCGAGAGTTGATGGCTTTCCACTGATTGCTTGCGAGTAAGACATGACCTACTGCATTGCCCTGAATCTGGCCGAAGGTCTGGTCATGGCGTCTGATACCCGTACCAATGCGGGCGTTGACCATATTGCCACTTTCGCCAAGATGACGGTGTTGGAAGCGCCAGGTCGGGCGGTCATGGTGCTGATGTCGGCTGGGAATCTGGCCACGACGCAAAGTGTGCTGAGCCTGCTGCGTCAGCGTGTCGGTGATGATGGTCAGCCGGCCATCCTGCATTCGCGCTCGCTGTACGATGCGGCGGTGGAGATCGGCCAGCTGCTACGCGAAGTGATCTCGCGCGACAGCGGCCAAGATGCGTCCGGCGTCGATTTCGGCTCATCGTTCCTGCTCGGCGGCCAGGTGCCTGGCGAGGCGCCGCGCCTGTTCAACATCTATCCGCAGGGCAATTTCATTGAGGCCTCGGTGGATACGCCGTACTTCCAAATTGGCGAGGCCAAGTACGGCAAGCCCATCATTGATCGCGTGGTGCATTTCCATACGCCGCTGCGAGAGGCCAGCAAGTGCGTGTTGATCTCGTTCGATTCAACCATTCGCTCGAACTTGTCGGTGGGCTTGCCGATTGATCTGCTGCTGTACCGGCGTGATAGCTTTCAGGTCAGCAGCAAGCAGCGTATTGGCGAGAGTGACCCGTACTATCAGATGATTCGGCAGACTTGGTCGCAGGGTCTGCGCGATACCTTTGCGCGGTTGGCGGATCCGGACTGGGCAAACTGACGCTTAGTCGGTTGCTTCGGCAGCGTCGCTGGCACCATACGGAAAAGCGGACTCCCAGCGATTGAGAATGCCGCAGAACAGCTCTGCCGTGATCTGCGCGTCATAGAGCGCCGAGTGCGCTTCGCTTTGATCGAAGCTCAGGCCGGCGGCAGCGCAGGCACGCGCCAGCACCGTCTGCCCATACGCCAGGCCAGCGAGCGTGGCGGTATCGAACACCGAGAACGGATGGAACGGAGACTGATTCTTCAGGCTCTGCCGGTCAATGGCGGCATTCAAGTGCGCGAGATCAAAGTTGGCGTTGTGCCCGACCAAGATGCAGCGTTTGCAGCTGGTATCTTTCTGTAATTTTTTCAGTGCATTGAAGATTTCACGCAGGCCGTCGGCCTCACTCACGGCTAAGCGCAGAGGGTGATTCGGGTTGATGCCGTTGAACTTTAGTGCGGCTGGGTCAAGGGTTAGGCCCGGCTCAGGTTTCAAATGCGCATGAAAGCGCGCAACGGGTTGCCAGAAGCCTTGCTCATCCGGCAGTACGATGACGGCGGCCACTTCCAGCAGCGCATGCGTGCCGGCATCGAAGCCGGCTGTTTCCACATCCACCACCACGGGCAGAAAGCCGCGAAACCGGGCCTTGATTAGTGGGTTGGCGGTTAACGCGGCCAGGTCTATGTCGTTCACGCCTGCACCTGCCAAGCGATGCTCTCGCTGGCGCGTACTGGAACGACTTCTAGACTACCGAAGGGGTAGCAGGCCGGTACGGGCCAGGATGCTTTCACCAGCGTGATGGTGTCCGTGTTGCGCGGTAAGCGGTAGAAATCGGGGCCGAAAAAGCTGGCAAAGCCTTCAAGCTTGTCGAGCGCACCGGCGGCTTCAAAGGCTTCGGCATAGAGCTCAATGGCGGCATGGGCGGTGTAGCTGCCGGCACAGCCACAAGCGCTTTCC
>CALEYY010000028.1 GCA_937928295.1 uncultured Moraxellaceae bacterium | reverse complement strand
ACAGCCGGGTCAGCCAGCAGCTTGAGCAGGATGGCCTTCTTGTGTTCCATGTCGTCGCAGAAATACAGACCCTGCGTGATGTTTTCATGCTTGGCTTGCTGCGAGCTGATCTGCAGGCGTTCCGGGTTACGCATCACACGCGCTGCCAAAGTGGCAATGCGGTCTTCCAGCGTGGCCGAGAACAGCAGGGTCTGGCGTTCTGCCGGAGCCTTTTCAGCGATCAGTTCAACATCGTCGATGAAGCCGAGGTCGAGCATGCGGTCGGCTTCGTCGAGGATCAGCAGTTCAACGCGATCCAGCGTGATCTGGCCACGGTTCATCAGATCGAGCAGACGGCCCGGTGTGGCGACCATGACATCAATCGGACGCATCAGCGCTTTCTGCTGTTGCTGGTAGTTCATGCCGCCGAGGATGCTGACGGTACGGGTTTTCAGGCGCTTGCCGTAAACCATGGCAGCGGCTTCGACCTGGCGAGCGAGTTCACGCGTCGGGGTCAGCACCAGAATGCGCGGGCCCTTGCCCTTGCCGCCTGGCGTCATGGTGAGACGGTGCAGACCGGGCAGCAGGAAGGCTGCGGTCTTGCCGGTACCGGTCTGGGCCGAGGCCATCAGATCGCGACCGCTCATGGCGATGGGGATTGCTTGCGCCTGAATTGGCGTGGGTTCGGTGTAGCCGGCTTCGTTAAGGGCGGCCAAAAGGGCGTCGTGCAACGCCAGGTCTGTAAAAGTCAAAGACACAGGACTGATCCTCGCGGGTAACCCGCGGTGAGTATGGGTAAACAGCAAACCGACGGGATACGGCGGTGGCTGACGGATTTATCGTCGCCAACCAGACCAGAGCAGGCTGCGAGCCGGTGTAAGAACCGGGACAGCACATAATAGGCGGGCAACAAAAGGGCTGCGTCTGCAGCGGGGCGAACTATACGGATGTCGGAGATGAAAAGCGAGGGCTATTTTCAATGCGATGTAAAGATCCAGTGCAAAACCCCTGCTTCCGACGAACGGTCATTGTGGCTGACCAGCTGTTTTGGTACGATAGTTCCAGTTTTGAAAGCAAGCAAAATTCATGGCATAAAGCTGCTCAACAGTGGCAGGAAGCCATTGATTACAAATAACTTGAGGAGACTGGCGCCATGAGCACAGCATTGATCACAGGGGCATCAAACGGTATCGGACTGGAGCTGGCCAAGCGCTTGGCGGCAGATGGTCACGATGTGATTCTGGTCGCGCGTAGCGTCGACAAGCTGCAGGCCATCGCCAATGACCTGAGCCAGCGTCACGGCATCAAGGCCGATGTCATCGGCCAGGATCTGGGCTACGAAGGTGCTGCGGTCGAGCTGGTGACCAAGCTCGGTGATCGCCGCGTCGACATGCTCATCAACAACGCCGGTTTCGGCGAGTTCGGTACCTTCATCGATGCCGACATCAAGCGCCTGAATCAGATGGTGCAACTAAATGTGGCCACGCTGACATCCTTGGCACATGCCTTTGCCCGTCGTATGGCGGCCCAGGGTGGCGGTCAGATTCTCAATGTGGCCTCCATTGCCGCCTTCATGCCGGGGCCGGGCGCTGCCGTGTACTACGCCTCCAAGGCGTATGTGCTGAGCTTCTCGGATGCCCTGAACTACGAGCTGCGCAGCAAGAATGTGAAAGTCACCACGCTCTGCCCAGGCCCGACCGACACTGGCTTCGCATCGGCGGCCAATGCCGAAGGCGCTGCTGCCTTCAAGTGGCCGATGATTTCATCGTTGGACAAGCTGGCTGACTATGCCTACGCCTCGCTGAAGGCCAAGCGCGGCATCTCGCTGCATCGCTGGCTGATGAAGGTCATGGCGTTCAGCGTGCGCCTGTCGCCGCGCTTCATCGTCAATGTCATCTCGGCGCGCAGCATCGGCTTCAAGGGCTGATTGCGGCATAGCCTCCTGCCATGGGCGGGAGGCTTAAGCCTTGAGCCTTCAGTCTGTAAACCAAGGATGCTGACTCACTCGCTCGGCCAGAAAGTCCAGAAACGCTCTCAGTGCCGACGACATATGTGCGCGGCTCGGCGTCATCGCCCATAAATCCCCCATGCGTACACGCGCCTCCGGTAGTACTGGCACCAGCTGACCAGCCGCCACCGCCTGATCGGTGACAAAGCCGGGTAGCAGCCCGATGCCCAGGCCGGCAATCACCGCATCCATCTGCAAATGGGCATTGTTCGCGCTGAGGCGGCCGCGCAGCCTGACCGGCACTGTTGTTCTGGTCTTGGCGCTGCCTGCGATATTGCCTGTTGCCTTGCCGGGCGAATCAATGTTGATGTGGTTTTCGCGTGGTTGGCGAAACAGCACGAACTCATGCTGCTCCAGCTCGCTGGTGCTCAGCGGCATACCGTGCTGCTGCACATAGGCCGGACTGGCAAAGAAGCGGCCATTGAGCTGGCCCAGCCGGCGTCCGATCAGATTGGCGTCGTTGAAGGCGCCAATGCGCAGGCCCAGGTCCACGCCTTCCTCCACCAGATCCACCATGCGTCCCGACAAATCAGCCTCCAGGCTCACCTCGGGATAGCGCTGCATGAACTCCGCCACCACCGTGCCCATGAAGCGCATGCCCAGCTCGACCGGCATGGTGATACGCAAATGCCCGCGCGGGCTGGCCTGGAAGTCACTGAGGGCGCGCTCGGCATCGGCCAGATCAGCCAGGTTTTGCCGTACGCGTTCGTAGAATTGGCGACCGGCATCGGTCAGGTGCAAACTACGGGTGGTGCGTTGCAGCAGGCGCACGCCGAGGTGGGTCTCCAGCCGTGTCAGCGTCCGGCTCAGGGTCGATTTCGGCAGGTCAAGGCGCTCGGCGGCGGCGGTAAAGCTGCCATCTTCCACTACGCGGGCAAAGACGGTCAGGTCATTCAGGTTCATCATGATGCGGGCCTGTGATTGTTGCTTTATTGGCAACAGTAATTGCCGACGGGGCTACTCGGCAAGTGCCACCGCAACGGTTAGGCTGTAGCCACAGTCAACCACGGAGTTACATCATGTTTTCAGTCAAGCAGACCATCAATACGCTCGTTGCTCAGCCACAGCTCAACGCCTTGCTCGCGGTGGCGTCGCGTGCGCTGATGTCATTGATCTTTATCGGGGCCGGTTACAGCAAGCTCGTCGGCTATGCGGGCACGCAATCGTATATGGAGGCCATGCATGTGCCGGGCGCGCTGCTGCCGCTGGTCATCGCTATGGAGCTGGGTGGCGGCATCGCCTTGCTGCTGGGCTTTCAAACACGATTGGTCGCGGGCCTGCTGGCGGGCTTCAGCGTCATCACCGGCTTCATTTTTCATGGCGGCGCTGGCGAGATGAATCAGATCATGCTCATGAAGAACTTTGCCATGGCGGGCGGTTTGCTGGCCTTTGTGCGTACCGGTGCCGGTGCGCCAGCCATCGACAAGGATTGATCTATGCCGCATGTGCTGGTGGTAGGGGCGTCGCGCGGCATCGGTCTGGCGCTGGTCGAGGCTTTGCTCGGCCAGTCCGGCGTCTTTCCGTCAGCGCCGGTTGTGTTGGCGGCGTGTCGCCATCCTGCCCAAGCAGAAGCCTTGCGTGCCTTGCAGCAAGATTATCCAGAGCGTCTTGTTATTGTGGGTGTCGATGTTACGGAAGCCGACTCCATAAGCGCTCTGGCTCAGCAAGTCCGGCAGGTCACCTCAAGACTGGATATGGTCATTAACACGGTCGGCTTGCTGCATGAAGCCGTATCGGCTGATGGCACTCCCGCTTTGCGCCCAGAAAAGGCGCTATCGCAACTGCGGGTTGATGCCTTGGCGCGCAGCTTCGCAGTCAATGCCTGGGCGCCGATTCTGTTGGCGCAAGCCTTGATGCCACTGGTATCGCGGCAACAGCCCTTTGTTTTCGCTTCCTTGTCGGCGAGGGTGGGCTCGATAGGCGATAACCAGCTCGGTGGCTGGTATAGCTACCGGGCAGCCAAGGCGGCACAGAACCAGCTTTTGAAAACCTGGGCCATCGAGCTGGGCCGAACACACCCTCTGGCGACGGTGCTGATCTTGCATCCCGGCACAACCGATACAGAGTTGTCCAAGCCCTTCAGTGCGCAGGTGGCCCCCGAAAAGCTGTTTTCCACGACGCGGGTCGCGCGTGATTTGCTGGCGGTGATTGCCGCCAGAGGCCCGGCAGACAGTGGTGGATTTTTCGATTGGGCCAATGAGCCGGTGCCGTGGTGAAGAAGCCCTGATATTGAGTGCAGTGGCAAAGCCACATTAGCACTAGCCAAGCGGCTTTTGCTGCGTCACCATCTGTGCACAAATCGCGCACAGGTTCATCATGGAAGCTATCCCCCGACTTCGCAAACCCGCGCAAGCGCGCACCCAGGAGCGTGTTGCCCGCGCCTTGCAAACGGCTGAGCAACTGTTGCTGACCGGCAACCCGGAAGAAGTCTCCATTCCGGATATCGCCGAGGCGTCTGGCGTGCCGCGCGCCAGCCTGTATCAGTTCTACGCTAACAAGCATCAGCTCTTTGCCGCGATTGCCGAGCGTCATCTGAGCAAGGTGGCACAAGAGGTCAAGCTCGGTGGTGCGGCGCTGAAAGGATTTCACTGGCGACAAATCACGAGCATTCTGGTCGAGGCGTCATCGCGCTATTACAACCAGAATCCGGTGGCCGGCATTCTGATTCTGGGTTGGCCCATGAGTCGCGAAACCTACCTAGCGCAAGAAGTCACCATCGAAAATATTGGCGATGAGTTGCGTGTGATTTATGGCTCAGCAGAGCCAGTCGTGACCTTAACCACCACGCCGGATGTGGGCACCATCGTCACCGAGCTGGCGTTTTCGTTGATGAAGTACGGTTATTACCGGCAGGGCGAAATCACGCCAGACATCATGCAGCAGGCGGCGACGGCGGTGATTGGCTATCTGGAGCAGGTGCTGCCGGCTGAGCTGGCGAAGTCACAGCCCACTGCGCAACAACTTGCCGCTTTGCAGGCGCTGACAACTGCTTAAGTGCGTACTCACGCTGCAAGGCATCGCTGCGTGACAGGCAAACGCTGCTACCGAGCATGGCCACGGGCGGGTTGGCCCGGGTAAAGCGGGCACCCTTGCCGCTGGCGTGCTGACGAAATCGGCGAGCAGGATCGGTACTGATGCCCGTATAAAGCCGCCCGTTTTGACACGCCAGCACATAGACATGCCAGACCGCATCTGGTGTGATCGCCTGCGTCGATTCTGTTTCGACTTTCATTACATCTGGCAAAAGAGAATTACTCATGAGTGCTGTGCAATTAAGCCGTGAAGGCGCTGTTTGGCTGCTGACCATGACGCAGGGCGACAACCGTTTCAATGATGCGTCGCTGGCGGAATGGCAGACAGCGCTAGACACGGTCGAGGCCACGAGTGGCCCGGCGGCGTTGGTCATCACCAGTGCCGATCCCAAGTTCTTCAGCAATGGTATCGACCTTGAGGGCATTTTTGCCAGTCATGGCCCCGAGTATCTGATCAATACCTTTGTGCC
>CALEYY010000027.1 GCA_937928295.1 uncultured Moraxellaceae bacterium | reverse complement strand
GGTGTAGGTCTCGGGGGGCGCCGTGTCGTTGATGAAAGAATATTGAAGCAGATTTTCTGGGAATCGGTTACGAGAAAATCACGCTCAGGCAGTCTGATGATTATGATGGCGAGGTTTTTACCACGATCGTGCGCAAGCGTTGTGCCGAGCCGGCATTGAAGTCCGTTCTGTATATACATGGATTTCAGGATTACTTTTTCCAGACCGAGTTGGCGGAAAAATTCAACGCTAACGGCTTTGATTTCTATGCATTAGATCTTCGTAAGTGCGGTCGCTCTCATCGGCCTCATCAACTACTGCACTTCAATAAGTCATTCGATGAGTACAACGAAGATATTGATAGCGCGATCAGGCTGATAACAGAGCAGGATGGCCATCAGAGAGTGCTTTTGGCCGCACACTCAACTGGTGGAATCTCTGCGGCGCTTTATGCAGATGCGGGCGCCTGTAAAGATCGAATCAGCGCTGTTTTCTTCAACAGCCCTTTTTTCGGCCTGAATGAGCCGAAGTTAAACTATTGGTCGCTGAGAATTTTTGGCGGCATTCTGAGTCTGATCTTGCCAAAGCTGATCGTGCAGAAAATGGCTAGCATTTATGCATTAAGCATGCACAAGGCGCATCACGGGCAATGGGATTTCAATACGGCCTGGAAGCCGACAGAGCCTTTTCCTATAAGAGTGGCCTGGATTAGCAGTGTTCTCAATTCGCAGAAAATTATTCAGCGTGGCTTGAGTATTGAATGCCCGATCTTGCTGATGCATTCAGCACGGTCAAAACGATTCAAAACTTGGTCTGATGACCTGTTGAAGGTTGATTCCGTTCTGAATATTGAGCATATGAAGAAATATGGGGCGACACTTGGCCGTGATGTGACTCGAATTGAAATCCAGGATGGGGTGCATGATCTGGTGTTGTCTGATCAGCCGGTTCGGGGAAAGGTTTATGCGGCGCTATTTGACTGGTTGGAAAAGAGGTTTCCCGAATAGTTTTTGGCTGCAAGTCGCGGCGCCTTCAGCCATCCCTTGCAAACCTAGCCTCCATCGCTAGCCCGGAATTTCGGGCTCGACCAGTGTGGCCAGCTGCACCAGTGACTCTTGCCAGCCGAGATAGCACATCTCCACAGGAATCATCTCCGGAATGCCTTCCTGCTCGATGCTGATTTCCGTTCCGCAAAGTACGGTCGTTAAAATCACCGTCACCTGCATTTCGCCGGGCAAGTTCGGATCGTCGAATTTGTCTGTGTAGCGAATACGCTCGTTGGGCACGAGTTCGAGGTACTCGCCACCAAATGAGTGCCCGTTGCCCGTCGTGAAATTCGTGAACGACATCCGATACTTCCCCCCCACCCGCGCATCCAGCTCATGCACCTGCGCGGTGAACCCATTTGGCGCCATCCACTTCACCAGCGCATCCCGGTCCAAAAACGCCCGATAAACCCGCTCCGGTGGCGCGCGAAGTACGCGATGTAGATTTACGGTGCCGGTGGTCATGTGCGTTCTCCGGTTACGGGTGGTTTAGCGGGTCGTGCCACATGGCTAAAGCGCCGACACGACTATCAGCAAATGTCGAGCTGGACGCGCCGGCCGGTGAGATGAACCATCTCGATCAGCGTGTCGAGGGTGAATTTGCCGGTTTTGAGATTGACCATATCGGACACGCGTGGGCGTGATACACCGAGAATTCGAGCTGCCTCGGCCTGCTTGAATTGGTGCGTCGTCATCCACTGCGTTAGCTCATGCATCAGCTGAACTTTCAAGGCATGAGCAGCGGCAATTTGTGCCTGAGCTTGCGCTTGGAGCTCTTTTGCCTCGTCCTCGCCAAAGCCCAGCTCAGCGAAAATATTGGCTCCGGCAGGAGTCACATGTGTGACTTCAATATTAATGCTCATGTCGAGCTCCTATTCTTCGCGACAATCGCGCGGTAGCGTGTACTGGCAATAGCTTTGTCGATGGTACTGGTGGTTTGCGATTTCTTTTCAAAGCAATGCAAGACATAAATGGCGTCACTGGGCTCAAGCCCTGCTTGCACCTTGCTAAGCTGAAAGCCGGCTTCGCGTTTGGCCTCCGCTGGGAAGTCCAGTAGGTCGGCATAGGCCGAGTCTATCCAGCGGATCTCTTTTTCATCATCCATGATGAGCGCCCATTTATGTATAGATTTTTATACCACAACTGACTCTTGGCTGTCAGCTCCCACGCTCACTCCCGCGCAAACCGCGCCACCATCCTTGCCGCCACCGAATCACTCCACACATTCACCGCCGTGCGGCACATGTCCAGCGGCCGGTCCGTAATCAGCAACAGCCCCAGCGCCTCCGCCGGCATGCCTAAGCGTTGCAGAATCAGCGCGATGGCGACCAGACTGGCGGCCGGAATGCCAGCCATGCCGATGGATGTCGCCAGTGACAGCGCGACCACCACGACCTGATCCGCGAGGCTGAGGTCGAAGCCCAGCAGCTGCGCCAGAAACAGCACGGCCACGCATTCATAGAGCGCGGTGCCGTCCATGTTCAGGGTCGCGCCCAGCGGCACGGTCAGGCTGGTCACACCGGGGTCGACGCCGGCGCGTTCGTTCAGGCAGCGCAGCGTGAGCGGCAAAGTAGCGGTGGACGATGCCGTGGAGAACGCCATCCACAGCGCCGGGCTCATGGCGCGGGCATGGTCGCGCGGGGATACGCGAGCCAGTTGCCAGAGCACCAAGCCGAGGCTGACGACGGCGTGCAGTAGCAGGCCGATGATGACGGTGGCCATGAACCATGCCAGCGGTTGCAACGCGGCCCAGCCCATCTGGCTGGCGCTGTTGCAGACTAGCGCGGCCACGCCGATCGGTGCGGCTTTCAGCAGCCACAGCACCAGCGTCAGCAGCACTTGCTGCAAGCCGTCCCAGAACTGGCGCTGCACATCGCGCAGGGCCTGCGGCAGTGTGCGGATGGCCATGCCCACGAGCAGCGCGAACAGCACCAGCGCGAGCAGGTTGCCGTCGCCGGCGGCCTTGAACAGATTGGCCGGCACGATGGCCAGCACGGAGTCGGCCCAGCTTGGCGAGGCCAGCGCCGGCAGTGCACCAGCCGAGCCAGCCGAGGCTAGCCAGCCGCCTGCGGGCGCGATGGCGTGCAGACCGGGGGCCATCACATTGGCCACGAGCAAACCGACCAGTACGGCGAGCAAGGTGCTCAGGCCGTAGAAACTGATCGCCAGTGCGCCGAGCCGCCCCAGGCGCTGGTTCAGGTTGCCGATGCCGGCAATCAGCGTGACCACCACCAGCGGCAGGGCCACTGCCTTCAGCGCATTCAGGAACAGATTGCCGATGACCCGGCTGATGTCCAGCGTCAGCGCTTTGGTCGCCGGCTCAACATAAGTCAGCCCGGCGGCGAGCAGAATGCCGACGATGAGGGCGATGAATATCTGGCGGTGCAGGGGCATGCTGGTTTCTCGGTCAAAAATTAATAGCCGGCGGCGCGACCTTCGCGGCGGGGGTCGGCAGCACCTTGCAGGCTCTGCTTCTGGCCCTGCTTTTGCCGCACGATGACGCCGAGGCCGCTGGCCATCTCAACATCGCGGATGTCATGACCGCGTGCCGCCAGCTCGGCGCGGCGCTCGGCCGGGAAGCCGGTCTCCAGCTCGGTGATGCCGTTGCGATTCAGCGCATGCGCGGCGCTGACCAGCGCTCCGGCATCGTGCTCGCCGCGCAGCCATCGCGCAATCACGCCGGTATTGAAACCGATGATGCGGCTGCCGCCAGGCGAGCCGACGCTGAGCACGGGCTGGCCGGCGGCATTCAGCACAAAGGTCGGCGACATGGCACTGCGCGGGCGCTTGCCGGCGGCCACGCGATTCGCCACCGGCAGGCCATCCTGCTCGGGCACGAAGCTGAAGTCGGTGAGCTGGTTGTTCATCATCACGCCGTTGATCATCAGGCGGCTGCCGAAGGCGTCTTCGATGGAGCTGGTCATGGCCAGCCAGTGGCCACGGGCATCCGCAATGGCGAAGTGGCTGGTGCCATGCTCCAGCACTTGTTTGTCGGTGGCGAAGGCGAGGGCGGGCAAGACGGTGCCGGCGCTGACCGTCCCCGCCGCGCGCGCTGTGATCAGTGCTGCGCGCGTTTGCAGATAGGCCGGACTGAGCAGGCCATCGACCGGGACTGGCACGAAGGCCGGGTCGGCGCTGTAGCGCTGGCGATCGGCAAAGGCCAGGCGTTCGGCTTCGAGCAGCACATGATCCGGCGGCAGGGCGGGGTTGGCTTGCGTCATCAGCAGGATGTTTTCGAGTACGGTCAGACCACCAGCGGGCGGGGGCGCGGAGCAGATGCGGCCGGCTTGCTGCTGCACCTGCGCTGGCACTTTCCAGCTCAGCGGCCGGCACAACGCCGGGCTGACCGTGGCGCGATAGCCGTGCCAGTCATCGAGCGTGATGTCGCTGCCGGCGGCTTGCAGTTGGCTGACAAAAGACGCCGCCAATTTGCCCTGATAAAACGCCTTGGGCCCGGCCTTGGCAAGCTGCCGGAGTAACACCGCATAGGCCGGATTTTTCAGCGTCGTGCCGGGCGGCCAGGCCTGACCGGAGGCATCAAGAAAGTAGCTGGCTGTGCTTGGGCTCTTCGCCAGCAACACATCCTGCGCGCTGAGTCGGGACAGGCGATCCGATACCGGTGCACCGTGCTCGGCAAGCTTGATGGCCGGAGCCAGCAGCATGGACCAGGGCAGTCGCCCCCAGCGCTTGTGCGCTTCGGCCAACGCCGCCAAAGCGCCCGGCACACCCACCGCACGGGCCTGAGCGAGGGCATCGTTAAAGCGCATGGGCGTGTTGTCGGCATTCAGGAAGCGGCTCGCAGTCGCGGCGGCGGGTGCGGTTTCGCGGCCATCAATCGCGGTCACTTCACCCCGCCGCGCGTAGAGCAGAAAGCCGCCGCCGCCGAAGCCGGACGACTGCGGTTCGACCAGCCCCAGAACAGCCTGCGCGGTCACGGCGGCATCTGCTGCCGATCCACCGGCGCGCAGCATCGCCAGTGCGGCCTCGGTCGCCAGCGGGTGCGCTGTTACCACCATGACATGACGACCCTGCGCGATGCTGAGCGGATAGCGCCCGGTTGCGGCCTCCGGCGTGGCCTGACGCTGGGCGATGGCGGCGAGCGCAGAAACAGGGGCATCGGGCGCTGCCGTGGCGGCCATCGCCACAGAATTCATCGACGCAAAAATCGAGAGTGTCAGGCCAACACAGGTAACGATTTTCATGGCGCACTCACCACTTTGCTGATGATGTCGATGACGGCCCCGCTCAGCGCCGCTTGAATGATTTGGGCCGCATACGCCGGGTCAGTGCCGATGCGCTTGCAATCGTAGCTGACCGTGTCGCTGAGCCGGCTGTTGGCGTAGCCGCTGCTCCACAGCAGCTTTCCGGCGTTGTCGACGAGGTCGGCGCGCATGAACCACATGGCATCGCAGCGCGCGTTACTCACGTCCTTGCCGAAAATCGCCACGCGCCGCACATCGAAGTGCCAGGCGGCCTGGGCACTGGCAGATTGCTGCGCGGCCAGTGCTGGCGCATTGGCCTGAAGCTGCCGCAGAAACTCGGCATTGACCTGCGCCGTGACGGCAAACAGCTTGTCTAGCGACTGCACGGCAAAGGCCGGCTGGTTCGGATCGGGATTGGCCATCAGCCCGAATAGCGGGGCGTGGCTGGCGACCGAGGCATAGCGAGTTTGCGCGGGATAGCGCACCGGCTGATCCAAGCGAAAGCCACCGTTCTGGCGCAGTAATGATGCTGACAGTCCGGCCACGAAAAATGGTTGCGCCGGCGGTGGCGGCGGAGCGCTTTGGCAGGCAGCGAGCAAGCTGGTGACAGCCAGACCGAAAAGCAGGCGATGCATGGGCTATCCCGAAAAAGAAAAAGGCTGGCCTGCTCAATTAGCAGACCAGCCTTCATCACACAAGCTCAGCTGAACAATCGCGCTGGCTCAGCCGCGTTCGGGCAGCCCCAGGTTGCGCCACAGCGCCAGCGTAGGCTCGGCCAGGTTCATGCTGTAGAAGTGCAGCCCCGGCGCGCCGCCATCGAGCAGCTGGCGACACAGGCGGGTAATCACTTCTTCGCCGAATTGCTGGATGCTGACGCTGTCATCACCGAAGCTGGCGACTTGCTTGC
>CALEYY010000026.1 GCA_937928295.1 uncultured Moraxellaceae bacterium | reverse complement strand
CTCACTGGACGAGACGGTCTATGTGGCCCGCGAAATGCAGCGCCAGGATTTCCATATTCCGCTGCTGATCGGCGGCGCGACGACCTCGAAAGCGCACACGGCGGTGAAGATCGACCCACAGTACAAGAACGACGCTGTGGTCTATGTGGCCGATGCCTCACGCGCCGTCGGCGTGGTCACCACGCTGCTCAGCAAAGAGATGAAACCGGCCTTCATTGCCGAACGGCGCGCGGAATATGCCGAGGTTCGCGAGCGCATCAACAACCGCCAGCCGCGTGGCGAGCGCGTGCCCTATGCCAAAGCCGTAGCGCAAGGCGTGGTCACCGACTGGGCGGCCGCCACACCGGTGCAGCCGCAGCAACTCGGCATCACGGTCTTCGACAGCCATCCGACTGCCGGCACCGAGCGAATCGACCTGGAAGATCTGGTCGCCTATTTCGATTGGACGCCGTTCTTCATTTCCTGGGACCTACACGGCAAGTACCCGAAGATTCTGCAGGATGAAGTGGTTGGCGAGGCCGCGCGCAGCCTGTTCGCTGATGCCCAGGCCATGCTCAAGAAACTCATTGCCGACAAGACTCTGCGTGCCCGTGGCGTCATCGGTCTGTGGCCAGCCAATCGCGTCGGCAGCGATGACATCCGCGTCTGGGCAGATGCCGCGCGCCAGGATGTGCTCGGTGAAATCCACTGCCTGCGTCAGCAGAGCGAAAAGGTCAGCGGCAAGCCGAATTATTCGCTGGCCGACTTCGTGGCCCCGCAAGACAGCGGCGTTACTGATTATGTCGGCGGCTTCGCCGTCTCCGTGCATGGTGCCGACGAGCTGGCCAAGGTCTGGGAAGATGCCGGCGACATGTACAACGGCATCCTGATCAAAGCCCTCGCCGACCGTTTTGCCGAAGGGCTGGCCGAGTACCTGCACCGTCGCGTGCGTAAAGAATTCTGGGCCTATGCACCGGACGAAACCCTGGAAAACGCCGACCTGATTGCCGAAAAATACCTCGGCATTCGCCCGGCACCGGGCTATCCCGCCTGCCCCGAGCACAGCGAAAAGGCCGAGCTGTTCAACTGGCTCGATGCTCCCGGCAATGCCGGCATGGTGCTGACCGAACACTTCGCCATGCTGCCGGCATCGGCCGTGTCGGGCTGGTATTTCGCGCACCCGCAGGCCACCTACTTCAATGTGGGCAAGATCGATCGCGATCAGGTCGAAAACTATGCCGCGCGCAAGGGCTGGGACATGGCGACGGCCGAGCGTTGGCTGTCGCCGAATTTGGGGTATGATCCGGACAGAAACTAAACACCCGGCACGCATCGTCGTGACCGGCCGCCACATAGAGCGGGTCACAAGACGGAGATTCTCAGTGCAAAAGGGGTATGGTCACGCGACGCCGCCCGGCGGGCCGAAAGCCAAACCGAAGTGGCGACAGGCCGTGAGTCGCTTCCTGCGCTCCGGCTTCAATGTTGCCGGCCTAAAGCAAGTGGACCTGGATGAAAATGCCGAGAGCGCGGAGATCTTCGTGCTCTCGGGGATTTTTCTGACTGGTATCGTCATCGGCGGCATCTGGATTTTGCTGCAGGACTATGTAGAGCCGACGCTGTAGGCGCGCCAGCCCGCCTGAGTCAGTACCAGCGCGCTTGCGTCGCCCGCTGCCACCAGCGCGTCAGCACGCGCTCAGCACTCTCTTCCGCCGCCAGCCCTAGCTTCTGCCCCAGCGTTTTCCGCTGACGCCAATGCAAGGCAAACAGATCGGCATTTTTAGCGCGTTGGCGCAGATAGTCATCGCTGGTCTGCAAAGCATCCACCAGCTGCAACGGCAGCGCCTGCGTAGCAAACCAATGCTCGCCGGTGGCCACCACATTGATATCCACCTGCGGACGCCACTGCTGCACGAAATCCTTGAAGAGCAGGTGCGTGTCGTCGATGTCTTGCTGGAACTTCTGACGCCCGGCTTCGGTATTTTCGCCGAGCAAGGTCAGCGTGCGCTTGTATTGGCCTGCGGTCATCAGCTCCACATCAATGTCGTTTTTCTTCAGCAGGCGATGAAAATTCGGAATCTGTGCCACCACGCCAATCGAGCCGATGATGGCAAACGGGGCCGCCAGCAGTTGGTTCGCCAGGCAGGCCATCATGTAGCCACCACTGGCCGCGACCTTGTCTACGCAAATCGTGAGCGACAGCCCGGCATCGCGAATACGCGCCAGCTGTGATGCGGCCAGGCCGTAGCCGTGCACAACGCCACCAGGGCTTTCCAGCAGCAGCACCACTTCATCGCGACCGGTCTCCGCCACCGCCAGCAAGGCGGAAATTTCCTGACGCAAATGGGTCACGGCCGAGGCCGCCATGTCGCCGGAGAATTGCAGCACATAGACGCGGGCGCGCTGGGCACTGGCGGCAGGTTTGTCGCCTGCTTCAAAAGTAGTTGCGGCAGACTTGGCCGCTTTCAGCGCCGCCTTGGCCGTCGCTTTGTCGGCCTTGGCCTTGGCTTTGCGCTGCTTGCGCTCGGCCTTCCAGGCGGCATCGTCCCAGACCAGCGTGCGCAGGCCATCCGCCTCGGCCTGATAACGATCATTCAGCGCCTCAACATCCAGATAGCCCGCCTGCAAGCCCTCGCCGCTCTGGCGCGAACGCGAGATCAGGCGCAGCAGCAACGCCAGCAGAATGACACCAGTAACACCCTTGGCCAAAAACAGGCCGTACTCTGCAAACCACTCCATCACTGCTTACTCACTGGTTTTGTTCGTGAAAATTCGTGCGCTCCCGCACCACCTGATCAATCAGCAGGCGCGCAATGCTGCCCGGCGGCGGCACAAACGGAAGCTGGTCATAACGGTAAAAGCCGGCTTCGGCAATCTCATCTTCCTGCAAGCACAGCTCGCCACCGGCATAGTCGGCAATGAAGCCGAGCATCAAATTGCTCGGAAACGGCCAGGGCTGGCTGGTCACATAACGCACATTGGCGATCTCCACGCCGACCTCTTCGCGTACCTCGCGCACCAGCGTGTCTTCCGCTGACTCGCCCACCTCCATGAAGCCGGCCAGGGCGCTGAACATGCCGTTGGTGAAGCGATGCGATCGGGCCAACAGCAGCTCATCACCGCGAACCACCACCGCGATCACGCAGGGGTTTATGCGTGGATACGCGCTGTGCTCGCAACGGGGGCAGACGCGTGCACGCTCGCCGGTGGCATGCGCTTGCGTGGGCGTGCCGCAGTGCCCACAAAAACGATGCGTGCGCGCCCAATCAAGAATCTGCGCGGCACGACCGGCCAGCTGAAACAGCGTGACATCCGGGGCTAGGATGAGCATACGCAAATGCAGCAGCTCGAAGCCATCCGGCACGGCCGCAGTCAGCGGCTCCGCCAACGCCACGGCAAAGCAGGGCTGACCATCGAGCTGCCCGAGGAAGTGCCACTCGGCATTTTCGGCAGTACAGGTCAGCACCTCGATGTAAGTCGGCAGTGCATAGCTGCGCGGGCACAACAGCAACTGCGCGCCCGAAAAAGAAAATACGCGAGCCTCATAGGGGATGTAGCCGGTGAAAACGCTCCCCGGCGTGAATTGCGCGCTCATGTTGACGCTCCCGGTACAGTTTCATCGAGCACACGGAACAGGCTGGGCTTGGCCACGGCCTTGTCGAGCACCGCCAGTCGCGCCTGATGCGCAGCCAGCTCGGGGGCATCGGCCGCAATCACCGGCAACCTGGGCCGCGATGCAGGCAAGCGCCGAATCACTTCGCCGCCGCCATCGCCGGCGTCATTGGCTTCATCTTCATGCCCCAGCGACAGGCCGACCTGGCCACCGGTCATCGCCAGATAAACCTCGGCGAGAATCTCCGAATCGAGCAAGGCACCGTGATAGGTTCTGTCGCGCTGATCCACAAAGTAGCGCCGCGCCAGCGCATCGAGATTGTTCTTCTGGCCGGGATGCTTGGCGCGTGCCATCGGCAGCGTGTCGAGCACCGTACATTTTTCGGTGATGACCGGCTGGCCCAGTCGCGCCAGCTCGGCATTAAGGAAGCCGACATCGAAGCTGGCGTTGTGGATGACCAGCTCGGCACCGTCCACAAAGCGCAGGAATGCTTCGGCGATGTCGGCAAAACGCGGCTTGTCACGGAGAAATTCGTTGGTGATGCCATGCACGGCCATCGCGCCGGCATCAATCTCACGATCGGGCTGCAGGTAATGATGAAAGCTGCGCTTGGTCAGGCGTCGGTTGACCATCTCCAGGCAACCGACTTCAATGATGCGATGCCCCAGGCCGGGATCAAGGCCGGTGGTTTCGGTATCAAGAATGATTTGTCTCATGCGGCTGGTCTCATGCGGCCTTAAGGCCTCGGTCGATGGCTTCGTTGGCGAGCTGATCCGCCGCTTCATTGCCGGGGTCACCGGCATGGCCCTTGACCCAGCGCCAGTCAATGTCGTGCCGTTGCGCCTCGGCGTCCAGCGCCTGCCAGATATCGGCATTCTTCACTGGCGCTTTCGCGGCGGTACGCCAGCCTCTGGCCTTCCAGCCCGGCAGCCATTCGCTCATGCCTTTGCGCAAGTATTCGGAGTCCGTCCACAAAGTCACCTGACAACGGGTCTTCAAGGCACGCAGAGCTTCCAGCGCAGCGGTCAGCTCCATGCGGTTATTGGTGGTCAGCGCCTCGAACCCGGAAAGCTGCTTGCGATGCTCGCCAGCAACCAGCAAGGCGCCCCAGCCGCCAGGGCCGGGGTTGCCACGGCAAGCGCCATCGGTGTGAATAACAACAGAAGAAACAGACATACAAAATCCAGTTATTTCGAATGATCAATCGTTGATTGCGGCTGCCAGCGCAGGCCGGATGCAGCACGGTTTCCGCTACGCTGCTTCGGCCCTGGGGCTGTTGGGCAGAGGCTTTCGCGCTGCCATAACTGCACGCTCCATTGCGCACCCTGCGGCAACCATATTTGCCAGGATGCCGACCAGCGCGACGACCAGCGTGCCGGCAGCCAGGTCAGCGCTCGCGCATCGCCCCAATCGGCTTGTCGCAAGGCCCAGTCATGCCCATGGCAGAGCGGCATGCCGGTTTGGCACCAGGCATTCAGCAGCGGTGCTTCGATCCAGATCAGCACTCGAGCCGATGGCCCCAGCGCAAGATTCATCTGCCCGATCAAGGCCGGCAGCTGCGCAACATCAGCAGCACTCAAACGCCAGATCACCAGATCCAGACTCGCTGGCTGAACCGGCCATTGGTCGGTGCTCGCCCGAAACGATTGGCCAAAATGCCAGACACGCGCCATGCGCAACGCCTGCACGGGCAACGCTGATTCAGGCTCTGGCGAATGATCCAGTTGCAGCGCCCATACCCCGTGACATTGCGTGAGATAGCGCTGCCACGGTTTAAGCATGCGCGCACGAGCACGCCGCGCCTGATCCGGTGTCCAGGCAGCGCGCGACTCAAGACCGCTCAGTAAAGGAAGCGCGTTCATGGCAAGTCATCAGCACAAGTTGGGGCTATTATTGAGACTCCCAGGCCAGCTGTCACGCACTCATGCAGAATCCTATTGCGCTTCCCTGCTTCGACGACAATTACATCTGGCTGCTGCCTGGTGCCCAGGGCTGCTGGGTCGTGGATCCGGGCGATGCCGCGCCTGTGCTGGCTTGGCTGAAGCAACATCAGCAGTCGCTCGCCGGCATTCTGCTCACGCATCATCATGCCGATCATACCGGTGGTACAACGCAGCTGAGGCAGCTGAGCAACTGCCCGGTGTGGGGGCCGGATGAATGCCGGCAATGGCGAACAGCAGCCGTGCAGGATCAGCAGCTGCTGGAGCTGGCCGGGCTGGGGCAAGTCCGGGTCTTGTCGGTGGGGGCGCATACGCGGGGGCATGTGGCCTATCACCTGCCGGAGCAGGGCTGGCTGTTTTGCGGAGACACCTTGTTCAGCGCTGGCTGCGGCCGGCTTTTCGAAGGCACCGCGGCTGATCTGCAGCGCGCACTCGCGTGCATCGATGAGCTGCCGGCAGAAACCTTGCTGTTCCCGACCCACGAATACACGCTAAGCAATCTGCGCTTTGCACGCCATGTCGAGCCCGATAATGCCGCTGTGGTCGACGCTGAGGAGGATGTTCAGGCACGCCGGTTGCTGAACGAACCCAGCTTGCCCACCAGCCTGATTCGGGAGCGGCGCATCAACCCCTTTTTGCGCACCCACAGTCACGCGCTGAGAGCGCAAGTCGCGCAATGGTCGGGGCAGACATTTGATTCGGAGCTGGAGACATTGAGGCTGCTGCGCCTCTGGAAAGATCAATTCTGAGCTGCTGCTTCGCCTTCATTACTTACGGCAACTTGTTGATTATGGAAAACTTTGAACACATCTCAAAGCTTGCCAAGCAGTGCAAACTCTGACTACTATCGGCGCATTGTGATTTTTTGGCTGGGGTTTTTCTATTTTTAACTCCCCCAGCCCATAAAACTGAGTACTCATATGCCGGTAAACACAGTTCAGAAATTAGCATTTGTACGGCATTGCCTTTGGCTGCTATCGATTGTGGCGTCCACATCCGTATTCGCCTTCAGTGAAAGTACCGCCGAAACAGTCACGCTGAACAATGGCCAAGTCATTGTCATCAATCTCGCTGAAAAATCAGACGCCTCGCATAATCAAACGACAGCCTATGCCGAGACCAACGGCAATGACCTGATCAGCCGCATGCGTGCCGGTTTCTCGATGGATACCGATCTCAATGAAGATCGTTTGCTTCGCCAGAAGCAGCTGCTCACGGGTAAGCAGGCCTATCTGGATCGCATTCTGGCGAGAGCACAGCGCAACTTGTACCTGTCGGTCAGCGAAGCCGAGCGCAGACAGCTGCCAACCGAGCTTGCTCTGCTGCCTGTGATCGAAAGTGCCTATGACCCGATGGCGCTGTCGCGCTCGCAGGCCGCCGGTCTCTGGCAGTTCATTCCGGACACCGGTCGTCTCTACGGGCTGGAGCAGTCCTGGTATTACGATGGTCGACGCGACCCGCTGGCATCCACGCAGGCGGCCTACGACTATCTGAGCAAACTCAACAGCATGTTCAACAGCTGGGAGCTTGCACTCGCCGCCTACAATGCTGGCCCCGGCACTGTTTCACGCGCCATCAAGCGCAACCAGGCGCTAGGGCTGGGCACCGACTACTGGTCGCTGAAGCTGCCCGCCGAAACCATGGCTTATGTGCCCCGCTTCCTTGCTGTCGCAGCCCTTTTCAAGTCGCCAGACAGCTTCAATGTTCGCCTGGCATCGATCCCGAACCGGCCGCATTTCCGCACCATCACCACACCGGGCCCGCTGACACTGAATGAAGTCGCCGAGCTTACCGGCTTGTCTCCCCAGCTGGTGCGCGAGCTGAATCCGGCACTGCGCCGCGACAGCAACGCCCCCAATGGCCCCTACCAGTGGCACTTACCGGCCAGTCTCGATGTCGCTCTGGAAAATCAGCTTATGCAGTCGTCTGGTGGCGTGCGCGTGGCTGTCGCAACACCGGCTGAAAGCAAACCGCTCGACAACTCCAGTAACTATGCCAACAACTACGCCAGCGCCGCCTACAAGCCTGCTGCTGTTGTCACGCCAGTGACCTATAGCACCGAAAGCACACGCTATCTGGTGCAGTCAGGCGATACCTGGAGCTCGATTGCACGGCAGTTCGGCATCAGCACCAGCAGCATTCTGGCAGCCAACTTCTCGCAGAATGGCGACACGCTGAGCATTGGCCGCGAACTGTCCGTACCCACCACGCGTCGTATTAACGGGCCGGGCAGCGATGTGATTGCTGTCGCAGACACTGTCGCTTCGGATGCTCGTGTCGAGCTGCGCCGTCGTGTCGTAAAAGGCGATACGCTGGCCTCGCTGGCGCGCCAGTATCAGCTCACGCTGGCCGAGCTGCGCGCCTGGAATGGCAGCATTCAAACACTGCAGGTCGGCCAGGAGCTGATCTTGCGCGTCCTGCCCAGCGTCCTCAATTCGAAAGCGCTTTAAGACAGGGAGTTCCGCGTGGGTTTGTTGCGCGCCACCTGTCACGCCGTCGTGGCCACTGGGCTTCTGGTATTTTCCGGAGCCAGCCAAGCCAGCATCGAGTTCAGTCACGCCATTGCACTGCATGGCAAACCTGCCTTGACCTCGGCGTTCAAACACTTTCCGTTCGTCAATCCCAACGCCCCCGTTGGCGGCGATTTGCGTCTTGATGCCACGGGCACCTTTGACAGCCTGAATGGCTTCATCAACAAAGGCGTACCGGCCGACGGCCTGAACCGCATTTACGACAGCCTCACCGTGGCGTCGCCCGATGAGCCTTTCACGCGCTACGGCCTGCTCGCCGAGCGTATCGAACGCGACCCTGCCGATGCCTCGTGGATCATCTACCACCTGCGCCCGCAAGCCCGCTTCAGCGATGGCAAGCCGGTTCGCGCGGCCGATGTGGTTGATACTTTTCGCCTGATCAAAAGCCAAGGAGCACCGGCGTATCAAGCCTACTTTGCCGATGTGGTGAGCGTGAAGGCGCTGACGCCGCTGAGCGTGCGCTTCGATTTTCGCAGCAAGAACAATCGCGAGCTGCCGCTGATCGTGGGCGAGATGAGCATCCTGCCCAAGCATTACTGGCAGCGCCATGCTTTCGACAAAACCAGCCTGGATATTCCCATCGGCAGCGGCCCCTACACGATCGCCAGCATCGATCCGGGCCGGCGCATCAACTATGCCCGCAACCCGCGCTACTGGGGCAGGCAGCTGCCGGTCAATCGCGGCCTGAACAATTTCGCGACCGTGTCTTACCGCTACTATCGCGATGGCAGCGTCGCGTTCGAGGCCTTCAAGGCCGACCAGTACGACATCCGCCTGGAAAACAAGGCCAAGACCTGGGCCACGGAATACCAGTTTCCGGCAGTGAAATCGGGTCAGATACTCAAGCTTGAGCAAGGCCATGAAAACCCCAGCGGCATGCAGGGCTTTCTGTTCAACACCCGCCGCGCACCGCTGGACGATATTCGCGTACGCCAGGCCATCGCGCTGGCCTTTGATTTCGAGTGGTCAAATCGCGCGCTGTTTTACGGCGCCTACCATCGTACCCGCAGCTACTTCGACAACTCCGAGCTGGCCGCGAGCGGCCTGCCGTCTGCCGCCGAAAAACGCCTGCTGCTGCCCTTCAAGGGCAGGCTCCCGGCCACCGCTTTCGGGCCGGCCGTACTGCCACCCGTCAGTCAGGGCGATGGCT
>CALEYY010000025.1 GCA_937928295.1 uncultured Moraxellaceae bacterium | reverse complement strand
CGGTTTCGCAGGGTCTGAGCAGACGGCTGGCTTCACACAGTTCGCCGAGGGCGCTGGTGCGGTGCAGCTCACGATCTCTGGCGACAAGGTGATGCTGGGCACCAGCTGACGCGGCTCCTGACTGACACAGGCGCTGAGCAGGCAGGCGACTGCGGCAAGAACAAGGGGCGAGCGACGCATAAGCATTCCCGAAAAAACAAAAGGCAGGCTTGCTCAATTAGCAGACCTGCCTTTGCGGTACAAGCACGCGAGCTTAACGAGCCTCGGGTAACCCCAGATTTCGCCACAGCGCGAGCGTCGGCTCGGCCAGGTTCATGCTGTAGAAGTGCAGGCCCGGCGCGCCGCCATCGAGCAACTGGCGGCACAAACGAGTAATCACTTCTTCGCCGAATTGCTGGATGCTCGCGCTGTCATCGCCAAAACTGGCGACTTGCTTGCGAATCCAGCGCGGAATTTCGGCACCACAGGAGTCGGAAAAGCGTACAAGGTTAGCGAAATTGGTGATCGGCATGATGCCGGGGATCACCGGAATATCGCAGCCCGCCGCACGCACGCGCTCGACAAAGTGGAAGTAGCAGTCAGCATTGAAAAAGTACTGGGTAATGGCACTGTCGGCACCAGCGTTCGCCTTCGCCACGAAATGCTTGACCTCGGTCGCCAGGTCGGCCGACTGCGGATGCGATTCGGGGTAGGCCGCCACTTCAATGCTGAAATGGTCGCCATGGCGTTCGCGGATGTAGCGCACGAGATCTGCCGCAAACGGCAGCTCGCCCAGACCGCGACCCATGCCCGAGGGCAAGTCGCCGCGTAGCGCCACGATGCGCTTCACACCTTGTGAGCGATACAGGTCGAGCAGCTCGCCGACCTCATCCTTGCTGTCGCCAATGCAGGACAGGTGCGGGGCTACATCGTAGCCCAGCGCCAGCACATCCCTGACGGTACCCAGCGTGCGATCACGCGTGGAGCCGCCGGCACCGTAGGTCACCGAAAAGAATTCGGGACCGAGAGCGCCGAGGCGTCGCGCAACATCACGCAGCTTCTCGGCGCCGACATCGGTCTTGGCCGGGAAAAATTCAATGCTGAAATGGCTCATATTAGTACTTGTAAGTTTCCGGCTTGAACGGGCCATCCACCGGCACACCGATGTACTCGGCCTGTGCGCTGGTGAGCTTGGTCATGACGCCACCGAAGCCGGCGACCATGGCCGCAGCCACTTCTTCGTCGAGCTTCTTCGGCAGCACTTCCACACGGATCTTGCTTGGCTTCTGTGCAGCCGGCAGGTCAGCGAAACGCTCACCGTACAGGTGAATCTGCGCCAGTACCTGGTTGGCAAACGAGCCGTCCATGATGCGCGACGGATGACCGGTGGCGTTGCCCAGGTTCACCAAACGACCTTCCGAGAGCAGGATCAGGTAGTTCGGGTCGGTCGGGTTGGCTTCAGCGCCCGGTGCCGTGCGGTAGACCTTGTGCACCTGTGGCTTCACTTCATCCCAGACCCAGTTCTTGCGCATCCAGGCGGTGTCGATTTCGGTGTCGAAGTGGCCGATGTTGCAGACCACGGCGCCGTTCTTCAGCGCGCGCAGCATGGCGCTGTCGCAGACCTTGTCGTTGCCGGTGGTGGTCACGATCAGGTCGGTTTCGCCGAGCAGACGCGCATTCACATCTTCATCGCGACCGGTCACGACGCCGTTGTTGTAAGCCGAGACCAGCTCGAAGCCGTCCATGCAGGCCTGCATGGCGCAGATCGGATCGATCTCGGTGACACGCACGATCATGCCTTCCTGGCGCAGCGATGCGGCCGAACCCTTGCCCACATCGCCATAGCCGATGACCAGCGCGCGACGACCCATGAGCAGCATGTCGGTGCCGCGCTTGATGGCGTCGTTGAGCGAGTGGCGGCAGCCGAACTTGTTGTCGTTCTTGGACTTGGTGACCGAGTCGTTAACATTGATCGCCGGCACCTTGAGCTCGCCGCGCGCGGCCATCTCGATCAGGCGCATCACGCCGGTCGTGGTCTCTTCGGTGATGCCGTGGATAGCCTCCAGCATCTGTGGGTATTTCTGGTGGATGAGGCCGGTCACATCGCCGCCGTCATCGAGAATCATGTTGGCCGCCCAGGGCTTGCCTTCGCTGAGCACGGTCTGCTCGATGCACCACCAGAACTCTTCTTCAGTCTGGCCCTTCCAAGCGAACACCGGCACACCGGCAGCGGCAATGGCAGCGGCCGCGTGATCCTGCGTGGAGAAAATATTGCACGATGACCAGCGCACTTCGGCACCGAGCGCGACCAGCGTCTCGATCAGCACGGCGGTCTGGATGGTCATGTGGATGCAGCCGATGATCTTCGCGCCGGCCAGCGGTTGCGTCGGGGCATAGCGCGCACGCAGGCCCATCAGCGCCGGCATTTCGGCTTCGGCGAGAATGATTTCCTTACGGCCGAAAGCGGCGAGGCTGATGTCACGAACTTTGAAATCGGCGAAATGGACTTGAGCGTTCATCGGGAAATACTCCGGGGTGAACGGGCGCCGTTGAAGATGATTGCGATCGAGCCTGACGGTGGGTTTTCATGGCGAAAACACCCGCTGCAGCGCCCCTCGAAAGCCGGACAGGCGCGCAGTATAACGGCGCTAGGCATAATATCCAAATATTTCGATATTGTATTTTCTGTGTAGGTTTTGTGTGGCAGCAAGGCGGTGTTGATGAGTGAGTGTGCTAACTTTCGCTACTCAATTTTGCGAGGAATGCTCATGAACCGTTTGGTAATCGCCGCCGTGTTGGCCGGTATCACCGCAGGCGCGCAGGCCGCCACATTCGGTATTGTGCCGCAGGCCGGTCTGGCAGGTGTTGGCGCTACGGTGCAATGGGGCTTCACGCCGTATCTGGCGATGTCAGCTGGGTATACCGCGCTGAACTATGCGGTGAAGGATGTGAAGACAAGTGAAGCAACCTATAACGGCGATTTGAGCTTGAGAAACCCCCAGGTGTTTTTGAACTGGGCAC
The DNA here is from genome assembly GCA_937928295.1 of uncultured Moraxellaceae bacterium. Taxonomy (GTDB): domain Bacteria; phylum Pseudomonadota; class Gammaproteobacteria; order Pseudomonadales; family Moraxellaceae; genus Perlucidibaca. The sequence continues at coordinate 4,318 of CALEYY010000025.1, read as the reverse complement.
CATTTGGCGGGAGCTTCCGACTTTCCACGGGTGTGATTGGTCAGCAATCGCGATTTGATCTTACCGCCTCAGACTTTACTAACCCATCTAGCGCCCCTGTGAGTTCGGTCAATATCAAAGCCGAGTACGCTCAAAGCGTTGCGCCAGCGCTGACATTGGGTTGGGAAAGCGACATCCTGAAAACAGGACTGGGCTATCACTTCAGCTTAGGTGCCATGTATGCCGGTGAGCCCGATGTGAGCTCGAAGGCAACCTGTAAGCCAGGCTCAAACCAGACGCAATGTGATCTGTACACCGCCAACGAACGCAAGAAGGTTGAAGACGAGCTGCGCTCTTACAAAGTCCTGCCCATTCTTCAGGCTGGTCTGATCTACCGGATGTGATCTCAGCCGCGAAACATGAAATACACCGCACCCATCAGGCATAGTCCGGCCCAGAGAAAGTCCAGCTTCAGCGGCTCCTTCATGAAGATCACCACGAACGGCACAAACACCAACAGGGTGATGGCCTCCTGCATGATCTTCAGCTGACTCACGCTCATGACCGTATGGCCGAGGCGATTGGCAGGCACCATCAGCAGGTATTCAAACAGGGCGATGCCCCAGCTCACGGCGATGGCTATCCACAGCGGTTTGCCGGGCAGCATGCGCAAATGCGCATACCAGGCGAATGTCATGAAAATGTTGGAGAGCACGAGCAGGGATACGGTGGTCAGTACGGGATGCATGTCAGGCTCGCAGGTGTTGTGACAGAACTGTCATATCAGGGTGGCATTGGTTAAACTTCCAGCACGACCCAGCGCTCAGCGTAAACCATAAAAATAATATCGAGGTCATTTTATGCGCCAGCTTTCACTTGCGGCCTTGCTGTCGGTTGGCATTGCGACCTTCGTCGGCTGCGGCTCTGGTGGCTCGTCATCGAGCGGCCAGCCGGAGCCAACACCAGCGCCATCACAAGGTGGTGGTAATGCATCGACCAGTGCCAATCAGCCTGCGCAATGCGCCTTCTTCAGCCGCGATGCCTTTGTCACGCGCCAGGAGCTGGCCTCCGGTTCGCGCACCAGCAACGCCAATCTGCTGCTGCGCTTCCTGCACTACACCGACGATCACATCCTCGACGACGAAGGCCAGGCCATCAATGGCGCATCATTTACCGATGCCATCAACCCGACCTTTGAGGCTGCCCAGCGCCTGCAAGAGGAATACACGGACGAAGTCTTCAACAGCATGATCGGTCGCAGTAACGACTGCCTGAAGCAGTATCCGGCCGAGTTCATGATTGTCACCGGCGATAGCGCTGACCTCACCACAGTGGCCGAAGCGCGCCGCTTCATCGACAACCTTGATGGCACCTTCGACCAGATGAGTGCCTTTGAGAAGAACTGTGTGGCCGGCTTGCCGGCTGGTGCTCCGGCGCAGCTGATCGAGCAGGCTTGCACGCGCTTCACCGGCCGTGGCGTGGCCGATACGCAAAGCGAAGACCCTAATGTGGATGATCCGAGCTACCAGTTCACGCTGACCCGCACCCTGCGCCAGATCGTCAATCAGCTCGCGGCCCAGCTCGGTCGTGCGGCTGATGGCAGCACCGACCCGACCCGCCAGACGCTGACGCGCGCGCCCGGTCTACCGGTCGAGCTGCGCTGCACGGAAGGTGAAAAAGACTGCATCAACCAGTCCCTGAAAACGCCCTGGTACATCGCTTTCGGCAACCACGACGGCTATCTGCGCGGCACGGCTCCGGTGGGCGTTGGTGTCAACGAGGCATCATTGCTAACCAGCGGTCGTCACCACATGCTGCATCAGCACGAATTTATCGACGAGTTCTATGAAAGCCGCAGCCTGCCCAAGGGTCACGGCTTCAACTTTGCCGATGCCGCTCGCCGCAATGACGCCGATCCGCGCAACGACGGCTACTACGCCTTCACCGCCGGCAGCGGCAAGTTCCGCATGATCGTGCTCAATACCATCATCGACGGCACTGATCCGCGCCTGCCGACAGACCTCGTGCGCAACCCGCTGGCCCTGTCTGACGGCACGGTCGATGGCGTGCAGTTCGCGTGGATGCAGAACGAGCTCAAGCAGGCCTGGGCTGCGAAACAGATGGTGATGATTTTCTCGCACCATGCCGACCTGACCTTTGCCGAGTACGGTGTGTTCGCGCAGGGCGTGGCGACGGATGTCTCTGCGGCGCAGGTCGATGCCGAGCTGGCCAGCTATCCGAATGTGCTGGCGTGGGTGGCGGGGCACACGCATTTGCATCGCGTGCGACCGTTCCAGGTCAAGCTCGACAAAGGCGTGCTGACCGGCAGCAATGGCGTGGTGAATACGCCCATCGCCTGTCGTCAGAGCGGTGTGGCCAGCGATGGCAAGGCGTTCTGTCGTGGCTTCTGGCAGATCGAAACGGCATCGCTGATCGATTTCCCGCAAGAGCAGCGCCTGATCGAAATCTTCGACAACGGCAATGGCACCGGCACCCTGCGTGGGCCAGTGTTGACGCACGGCTTCGAGAAGGCGAAGCCGCTGGCGGTGGCCGATGATCGCTGCCAGTTCTTTGTGATTGATCCCGGCAGCCTGCAGAAACTCTCTAGCGATGGCGGCTTGAGCGCTGTTTGCAGCTTCGGCGCTACCCGTCAGGGCACGCCGCAGGATCGTAATGTCGAGCTGATGTTCCGCCTGCCCAGTTTCTGATTCGCTGCCGAGTCAGCGGCGCGATGACTGCGGGCGCGCTTCCCAGGACAGCGTGCCCAGCAGCCAGTCGGTGAGCGGGAAGGTCAGGTTGAAATTGACCTCCGTCATCTGACTGCGGCGATGATGCAGCGCATGCAGATGCGCCATCGCTGCCAGCCCCGGCACATGCCGATGCAGCCAATGCGTCGGCGGCAGGTGGTCGCTGAAATGCAGCATCTCGTAGAGCAGGTAAGTCGCGGTCACGCCCAGCACCCACAGCCAGCCGGCATTGGCGCTGACCAGCTCGGCCAGCAGCCATCCCCCCGGTGCCGCCACCAGCGCCAGCACCACCAGAATCAGCCAGCCCGGAAACAGCACCACGCGCCAGTCGCGGCTACTTGACCAGAGCATGTTTTCTTCTGTGAAGAAGCTGTGGTGATCGCCGGTATGGCGCTGGTAAAAGAGCTTGGCCGGCGGCCATTTCTGGTGCCCGAGTTTCTTGTGGATGCTGTACTCGCCAACATTGCCGACCAGCAGTGCCAGCAGCAGCACCAGCCATTCCGGTGCCGCCACTGCGCTGAGCTGGCTTGCCGCATACACCATCGTTGCGATGCCCACACTGGCAACCCAGAGCGCATGCAGTGGGCCGGAGTAGCGAGGGCTAATGCCGGCCCGGTAGCGCCGGCGAAAAGCTTCCGTCGGATGTGTCATGCCGGTTGTTCCTGTGGCGGCTGCCATTGCTTGAGCAGGTCCATGACCTTGCCGGCCTTGCGGCCCATGAGGGCGCAGGTGGTGAGCATGCCGCCCATGAGCGCGCCGCCAACGCCGGCGGTGACCACATCCTGCCCGGTCAGTGCCAGCCCCGGAATCGGCGTGATGGGGTGCAGCCAGGTCTGGCGGAAGCGCTCGACATCGTGATCCAGTCCGTAGATCTCGCCCTGCGGATAATTGCCGAACCAGGCCGTGGACAGCGGTGTCGACAGCTCGGCATAGACCAGCGCCTCACGCAGCTGCGGCAGCTCCTTGAACAAGGCTTCGAGCAGACGCTCCTGCAGGCCGGCCTTGAAGGCCTCGTAGTCCTCGCCGCGCTGGCCCCAGGTCGTGTCCTGCCATTTCTCGAACCATTCCCACGGGGCCATGGTCAGCACTTCCACGGTGCTCTTGCCGGGATAGTTGCTGTCCCACTCCGGGTCTTTCGCAGATGGGAACGACACATAGAGCATGGGGAAGGGCGCATTCACATCGGCCTGGAATGCCGCAACATTGGCCTCATGATGTTCGTTCGGATAGATCCACAAATTGGTTCTGGGCAGGCCCAGCTCGGCGGCCGTGCCCTTGAAGCCGGCATAGATGCACAGATGCGCGCCCGAGGTCTTCACCTGCTTGAGCTTGGCCGGATAGCCCAGTGATTCGCGCAGCGCCACCGGTAGCAGCTGCTCGTAAGTCACACGCGCTCCCGCCGAGCTGACGATCTGATCGGCGCGCAGGGTGTCGCCGTTGGCCATGCGCACGCCGGTGGCACGACCTTTCTCGATGACGATCTCCTCGACCTTGGCGTAAGTGAAGACCTCGCCGCCCCCAGCGCGGATCACCGGCACGATGAGATCGGAAGAGCACACGTCTGAACTCCAGTCACACTTGATGATCTCGTA
>CALEYY010000024.1 GCA_937928295.1 uncultured Moraxellaceae bacterium | reverse complement strand
TAGGGGAGCGTGTCGGCACATTGGCCTGGAACGGTTATCGGCACTTCGAGCTGTATTACGGCGTATCCGGCAGCGGCCGCGTGCTGCACACTATCAATCCGCGCCTGCATCCCGAGCAAGTGGCCTGGATCATCAACCATGCCGAAGATGAAGTGATCTGCTTCGACCTCAGCTTCGCGCCCATTCTCAAGGCCATCCACACGCATTGCCCGAAGGTGCGGCAATGGGTCGCTCTGTGCGACGCGGCCGTGCTGCCCGGTGACACCGGCATTCCGAACCTGATCAGCTACGAAAGCTGGATCGCCAACGAGTCCACGACCTACGCCTGGCCCGTGCTCGACGAAAGCGTCGCCGCCTGCCTGTGCTACACCAGCGGCACCACCGGCAACCCCAAGGGCGTGCTCTACAGCCATCGCTCCAGCGTCCTGCACGCCTATGCCGCCGCCATGCCGGATGTGATGTGCCTGTCCGCCAAGGACAGCGTGCTGCCGGTCGTGCCCATGTTCCATGTCAACGCCTGGGGCATTCCCTACACAGCGGCGGCCACCGGCTGCAAGCTGGTCTTCCCCGGCCCGGCGCTGGATGGCAAATCGGTCTACGAACTGCTGGAGGCCGAAAAAGTCACCTTCGCCGCCGGCGTGCCCACGGTCTGGCAGATGCTGCTTGGTCACATGCAGCAGAACGGCCTGCGCTTTAGCACCCTGCAGCGCACCGTGATCGGCGGATCGGCTTGCCCGCCCGCCATGATCAGCATGTTCAAGGACACCTACGGCGTGTCGGTGCTGCATGCCTGGGGCATGACCGAGATGTCGCCGCTGGGCACGCTCTGTACGCTGAAGAATAAGCACCTGTCGCTACCAGCGGATGAGCAGCTGAAAATTCTCTGCACACAAGGCCGTCCGGTATTCGGCGTAAGCATGAAGATTGTCGATGACGAAGGCCGTGAGCTGCCGCACGACGGCAAAGCCCAAGGCGAGCTGCTGGTCAGCGGCCCGTGGATCGTGCGTTCGTACTTCAAGGGCGAAGGCGGTGATCCGCTGATCGACGGCTGGTTCCCCACCGGCGATGTCGCCACCATTGATGCCGATGGCTATCTGCACATCACCGACCGCAGCAAGGATGTGATCAAGTCTGGCGGCGAATGGATCAGCTCGATTGATGTCGAAAACATCGCCATGGCGCACCCTGCCATTGCCATGTCTGCCTGCATTGGCATGCGCCATCCGAAGTGGGATGAGCGGCCGATCGTGGTCATCGTCAAAAAGCCAGGTGCGGAAGTGACACGCGAGGAGCTGCTGAAATTCTACGAAGGCCGTATCGCCAAGTGGCAGATCCCGGATGATGTGGTCTTTGTTGATGCCATTCCGCTGGGGGCGACGGGCAAGATGCAGAAGGTGAAGTTGCGGGAGCAGCTGGCTGGGTATGTTTTGCCGGGGCTCTAGCTGTCAGCTGTCTGTCAGCGGCGGGTGGTAACCCACACCCACCCACCTGCTCCAGAAGGTTCGTCGTGAACTGCTGCAACGAAAAGGCCCCGGCCCCTGCTCTAGTTTGCGCGCATTGGTTAGCGCGAAAACTAGAGCAGGGGCCGGGGCCTTAGCAACAGATGCGTGGTTTAAGCGCTCTTCTTATCCTTGACCAGGAACGCCGCCAACGCCGGTAGCACAAAGATCGCACCCAGCATGTTCACCATGAACAGGAACGCCAGCAGGATTCCCATGTCGGCCTGGAACTTAAGTGCCGAGAATGCCCAGGTACCGACCGAAATGCTCATCGTCACGGCGGTGAACATCGCTGCAGTACCACGCTGCTGTAGCGCCTTGTGGAAGGCATCCGGCAGCGATTCGCCATCGGCCAGCGAGTGCTTCATGCGCTCGAACAGGTAGATGCCGTAGTCGACCCCGACGCCAACCCCGAGCGCCACCACCGGCAGCGTCGAGACCTTGAGGCCGATGCCCAGCGTCGCCATCAGCGCGTTGCAGAGCACGGCGACAATGGCCAGTGGCACCACGATGCAGAGCACAGCGGCGACGGAGCGGAACTCGGCGTAGCAGAGCAGGCTGATCGACGCGAAGAGCAAGACCAGCATCACAACTTCAGCCGCATCCACGGCTTCGTTGGTCGCGGCCATAACGCCGACCGGGCCACTGGCGAGCTTGAAGTCGATGTTCTTCTGCGGATGCGCGGCGGTGTAGTCTTTGATTTCTTGGATGATGTGGGTGAGCGTTTCACCCTGGTGATCCTTGGTGAAGATCAACACCTGCATGGCGCTGCAATCGGTGTTGAGCAAGCCAGTACCCGTGTCGATCGGCGTCACGGCCTGGGCCAGCACATCGCGGTTACGCGAGTGCACGCGCCAGCGCGGGTTGCCTTCGTTCCAGCCGGCATTGACGATCTTCGACACGCCGGCGAGCGAGATCGTGCCCTGCACGCCATGCACATTGCGCATGTAATTTTCAAAACGGTCGATGGAATCCATCACCTCGAAGTCCGTGCAGGCACCGTCGATGTTCTTGCCCTGCACGATCACCGAGAGCATGTCCACGCCAATCGAGAAGCTGTTGACGATGGCATTGATGTCTTGGTTGTAGACCGAGTTGTCACGCAGTTCTGGGATGCCCTTGCCGAGGTCGCCGGTCTTCATGTCGCGAGACTTGATGGCAGCGCCGGCCATGAGCACCGCCGTCACCACCAGAACCACAATGGCCACCTTCGGCGTTGCAAACACCTGAATGCGCTTCCACAGCCAGTCGCCGCGATTCTCGCCGCCTTGCTTGCGCAGCTTCTCGGTCTCTGCCGGGGTCAGTTTCAGGTACGACAGCAGGATGGTCAGCAGCATCTTGTTGGTAACGATCATCACCGCCACGCCGAGGCTGGCCGTGATCGCCAACTCACGCACGATGTCGATGGCGATGTAGACCATGACCATGAAGCCGACGGCATTCGCCAGCAGCGCCATCGCGCCCGGTACAAAGAGGTTGGAGAACGCGCTCTTAGCGGCGGTGAAGCCATCCGAGCCAGCCACCACTTCCATCTTCCAGGCATTGGTCATCTGCACGGCATGACTGACGCCAATCGAGAAGATCAGGAACGGCACGAGAATGGATAGAGGATCGATACCGAAGCCGATCAGCGGCAGGATGCCGAGCAGCCAGACCACCGGCACAAAGGCACAGACCAGCGCCAGGCCGGTCAGCTTGGCAGAACCGGAGTACCAGAGCAGCAGCAGCGCGGTAATGAAGAACGCGACCACGAAGAACACCAGCACGCCAGCCGCACCAGCG
>CALEYY010000023.1 GCA_937928295.1 uncultured Moraxellaceae bacterium | reverse complement strand
GCTTGCCGGCCAGCCATCCCACGCGAATGCCTAGCGGTTCGAACCAGCTCTGAAAACGCTGGCGATGCTGTTCGGCGAGAATTTCGGTGGGTGCCATGATGGCGACCTGATAGCCCGCCGCCAGCGCCGGGCAGGCGGCCAGCGCGGCGACCACGGTCTTGCCGGAGCCGACATCGCCCTGGACGAGGCGCAGCATGGGTATAGGACGCAGCAGGTCCTGGTGAATTTCCGTGAGGACTTGGGTCTGGCCGTCGGTGAGCTGAAATGGCAGCTGAGCGAGAAAGGCTGTGCTCAGGTTGGCGCTGTCGCGGCAGACTGGCGCCGGTAGCTGGCGCTGTAGCTGCCGCCGTTGCAAGAGGCTGAGCTGATGCGCCACCAGTTCCTCAAAGGCCAGCCGCTGCTGCGCCGGGTGCTCGCCGGCGATGAGCCGGCGGCGGTCGCTGTCTAGCGGTGGCGCGTGCACATGGCGCAGGGCATCGGCCAGTGTCCAGCCGCCGGTGGCGCGGGCCGGCAGCACATCCACCAGCGCATCGGGTTGATCGAGCAGGGGCAGGGCGCGCGCCATCAGCTCGCGCAGGCGACGCTGGCTGAGGCCATCCACCAGCGGATAGATCGGGGTCAGGGTGGCGGTGAGGCCGGTGCTGGCGGATGTGCTGTCTGGCGCTGTGCTGTCACTGCTCACCACCTCGACTTCCGGGTGGATCATCTCCGGCCCGGATGGCCCCATGCGCACTTCGCCGAACACGCGCAGGCGCAGGCCGAGCTTGTAGCTTTCCTTCTGGCTCTGGCGGAAATGATAGAAGCGCAGGGTCAGGCCGCCGCTGTGATCGCGCAGCCGCACCAGCAAGGCACGGCGACGCCCGAGGGCGATGTCGGCGAGTTTGACCTCGCCTTCGGCGAGCGTGGTCATGCCCGGAATCAGCGCGCCGAAGGGCGTGAGGTGGCTGCGGTCTTCATATTGGCGCGGCAGCAGAAACAGCAGGTCTTCAACGCTGTGGATGCCGAGCTTGACCAGCTTTTCCGCCAGCGCCGGGCCTACGCCCTTGAGCTGGCGTATCGGGAAGCCGTGCAGAAAGCCGCTGGATGCCGTCATGGCAGGCGCACCGCTCCGGGCAGCTGCAGCGCTTGCAGGGCTTGCGTCAGGGCATCGAGCGCACGGCGGCGTGGGAAGCGATAGCGGCTGGCGAGCACGATCTGGCGCGAGGGTGCTGGCTGCAGCGGACGGGCCACCACATCGTCATCGACCAGATAAGGCTCGGCGATGGCCGGGATGAAGGTGCTGCCGAGGCCGTTGGCGACCATGTGACGCAGGGTCATCAGCGAGCTGCCGGCGCGCAGGTTGCCGGGCTGATTGCCCAGCGTGCAGGTTTCCAGCACCTGATCGCGGAAGCAATGGCCCTCGCCGAGCATCAGCAGCGGGCTGTTACTCGCCTCTGCGCTGGTGATGCTAGGGCGCTTGGCCCAGGTATGTTGCGCGGCCATCAGCAGCCGGAAGGGCTCCTCGAACAAGGGCGTGACGCGAGTTTCCGGCGGCTCGAAAGGCAGCGCGACGAGGATGGCGTCAAGATCGCCGTTGGCCAGTTGTTGACTCAGCACATGGGTATAGTTTTCTTCCAGATACAGCTTGAGCGGGCTGGTGCTGGCACGCAGCTGGCGGATCAGCGGCGGGAACAGGTAAGGGCCCAGCGTGAAAATGGCCCCGAGGCGCAGCGGCTCGGCAAATTCGTCGCGCGCCTGATTGGCGAGATGCGTCAGGGTGTCGGCTTCGTTGAGTACGATCTGTGCCTGCGCAATTACGGCCTCGCCGGCGGGCGTGACCAGCACCCCATGGCGATGGCGCTCGAACACCGCGAGGTTCAGCGACTCTTCCAACTTGCGGATAGCCACGGACAAGGTCGGCTGAGCGACATGGCAGCGCTCGGCGGCACGCCCGAAGTGGCGTTCCTGAGCCAGGATGACGAGATAGCGCAGTTCGGTCAGGGTCATGTGCGTCGCTTTCTGGCGCCTGTTCAGGCAGTCTGTGCAGCAGTACACAACAGTAGCCAGAAACTATGGCTTTGAGAATTACATGGCAAGAATTTTAATCGTGGGCGCGGGCGATGTGGGCGGTCGCTTGGCGGTGAGTCTGGCGACGCAGGGCCATGAAGTCTGGGCGTTGCGGCGCAGCCTGCCCGAGCAGCGCGAGAGTCTGGCGGGCGTGCACTGCCTGGTCGCCGATGTGACGCAGCCGCAAACGCTCACGGCGCTGCCCGATCGGCTGGACATCGTGGTGACGGCGCTGAGCCCCGGCGAGTCTGGCGCGGCGGCGTATCGCCGAGTTTATGTGGAGGGTACGCGCAACCTCATGCAGGCGCTGGCCGGCCAAACGCTGGTGCATCAATTCTGGGTGTCGTCCACCAGTGTGTACGGCCAGTCGCAAGGCGAATGGGTGGATGCCGACACGCCGGCGCAGCCCGGCAGCGACACGGCGCACGAGCTGCTGGCGGCAGAGGCCGTGGCGCAGGCGGCGGGCTGGCCTTGCAGCATCGTGCGCTTTGGCGGGCTTTATGGTCGTGGCCGGCATTGGCTGCTGCGCTGGGTGACCAGTGGTCGCCCGGTACAAAGCCAGCCGCCGAGCTGGAGCAACCGCATTCATGTCGAGGACGCCGCCGGCTTCCTGGCGCATCTGGTGGCGTTGGCGCTGGCGGGCCAGCCGTTGCGGGCAGCCTACATCGGTGTGGATGATGCTCCGACGCCACAGCACGAAGTGTTGCAATGGTTGGCCGGGCAGCTCGATTGCCCGCCTCCGCTGGCAGAGACAAAGCCGGATGCCAGCCAAGGCAAGCGCCTGAGCAACAGCAGCCTGCGTGACAGCGGTTATGTGCTGCGCTACCCGGATTTTCGCGCGGGCTATGCGCAGGTATTGGCAGAGCGCGAGGCGCAGTAACATTTCCTTGATGGCTGAATTGTGCTCACTGAAGTAAGATGCCGGTTACACAAAAACAACATACCGTGCTGCGGTTGAGGCTGTTTTCGGCCCGTGAGGATGTCATGCATTTGCGCTTTCTGGTTTCTTCTCTTCTCGTTGCCGTCACGCTCAGCGCCTGCGGCACAGGCTCCACGGTCGATGACTCCAGCGGCCAGCCCGGCACCCCCAAGGAAGACCCGCCCGTTGTAACGCCACCCGTTGTGACGCCGCCCGTGGTCGTGCCGCCGGTCATTGCCGACGCGCGTGTGGCCAGCTTCCGCGTGCCGGGCAGAACCGTGCAGGATGCCGAGAATACCGGCGAAGCTTCTTGCGCCCGCAAGGCCAACCTCAATGGCGGTCGTCATCATCAGGTCATACTGACTTCGGCCAGCGGCAAAGACATCAGCTTCGAGGTCATCGAGCCCAAGGTCATCAACTGCACCGTCGGCAACCCGCTCATGCTGCATGGCCACGGCTTTGGCGGCTCGCGCACCATCGATCCGGCCGGCAGCTTCCTGGAAAGACTGCAGAACAATGGCTATGCCGTGATCAGCATCGATCAGCGCGGTTTCGGTGAAAGCACCGGCACCGTGCGTGTCATGGACCCGAATTTTGAAGGTCAGGATCTGCTGCAGATTCTGGACTGGGTCGAAAAGCACCTGGACTATCTGGCGCAAGACACCACCGACAAGACCAACTACAACCTCGTGGCCGGCTCTACCGGTGGCAGCTATGGCGGCATGTACCAGATGCTGATTCACAACATGGATCCCAAGCATCGCCTCGATGTGCTGACGCCGGACATCACCCCGCATGACCTGCGCTACAGCCTGAATCCGGGCAATGCCGTGAAGTCGGCCTGGGTCGCGCTGCTGTCGGCCGGTGGCGAAGCCGGTGCCAGCGAGAAACTGGTCGGCGGGCTCGATCCCGTGATCAAGGAAACGCTGGTGCGTGGTGTGGCCACCAACAGCATCCATGCCGGTGCGCTGCCGTTCTTCTACTATCACAGCGTGCGCTACTTCACGGATGCCAAGCCGGCCTCCGAGCAGACACCCATGGATTTTCTCGGCGCGCCGCTGTACAGCGGGCTGAGCTACGATAGCGGCCTGAATTACGATGTGCCGGCCACGAAGCCGCAGCCGGTCAGCATCCTGTTCACGCAGGGCATCCGCGATACGCTGTTCAACTTCAACGATGGCTGGGATAACTTCAAGGCTTACCGCGCGCTGGGTGGCGATGTGCGTTTATTCACGCATGAAACAGGTCATCTGTTGCCGGGCACGCAGACCGTGCTGAGTCAGGCTGGGCCGTTGGGCGCGGGCGTCAACCAGATCACCGCGCAGCTGCAGGGCGGCGGTCTGAGCACGCCGGAGCTGCAGCAGCCGGCAGGCTCGTCGGACTGTGGTACGGCCAATCGTGAAGATATCCAGCTCGCCTTCATCAATGAAAAGCTGAACCCGCCCAATGCCGTGGCCGTCAGCGCCGCTGCGCTCAGTCGTCTGGACATGCTGAAGACCAAAGTTTGCTTGTCATTGGCAGACAAGCAGGCGGCCTGGGTCGATTTCAATCAGATCGACAACCAGAATCTGGTCAAGGCCGTGGCCGTCCCCGCCACAACACTGCCGGTGCCGAACAGCGTGCTGGGCCTGAGCAGCCTGTTCCAGCCCACCTTCATCCCGCTTGCCGGATTGCCAGCAGCGCGCCGCACCGTGGCCGGCATTGGTCTGCTGCATGTGACGCTAGCCTTGCCGAGCATCCCCATGAATGGCTGCTCGCTATCGGCCCCGTTGCCCGCCGAATTCCCGATCAAGGGCTGCGATGCTGCTGTCTTCGTGGGCTGGGGTGCGCGCAAGGGCTCATCGGCACCGCGCTTGCTGGATGACCAGCTGACGCCGGTGCGTGGCCTAGGCACGCACGACATGCGTATGGTCGGCATTGCCGAAGCGCTGGCGGATGGCGAGGAGCTGGGCTTGCTGGTCTATGGCTACCATCTGCAGTATTTCACCAGCATCTCGCGTGATCTGCTGGTGCCTGCGGTGACCGTTAGCGGCACCGTGGATGTGCCGCTGCTGAATCCCTGACTTGTGTGAGGTGTCGGGCGCTTAGCCCGGCACCACCACCACACCATCCATCTCGACCAATGCTGCGCGCGGCAGAGCGGCTACGCCGATGGCGGCGCGTGCAGGATACGGCTGCGTGAAGTAGCGCGCCATGATCTCGTTGACCAGGGCAAAGTGGCCCAGGTCGGTCAGGAAGATGTTCAATTTCACGATGTCGTTGAGGCTGGCGCCGGCGGCGTCGCACACCGCCTTCAGATTGTCGAAGACACGCACGATCTGCGCCTCAATGCCATCCACCATCTGCATGCTGGCCGGGTCCAGGCCGATCTGGCCGGACAGGTAAATCGTGTTGCCGATTTTCACGGCCTGCGAATAGGTGCCGATGGCGGCGGGCGCGTTCGTGGTGGAAATGATCGAGCGGTTCATGAGAACTCCTGATGAGTTTG
>CALEYY010000022.1 GCA_937928295.1 uncultured Moraxellaceae bacterium | reverse complement strand
TGCCGGCCTTGAAGACACGCAAGGCTTTCAAGACCAGGTCGGTGCTGTCCAGCCGGATTTCCTTGAGCTGGGCCAGCTGCTCCAGCACTTGCGCGACTTGGTGGCGGTTGTGTCGGTACGCAGAAAACAGCACCCAGACCATTTCGACCAGCACGATCAGGGGGATGAAGCCCGGTTCGTCTGCCGTTAGTGATTCGATGAGCGCGGTGGCTTGCCGAGCTTGGACGGGGTCATCCTGCATGATGTAGCGCAGGATGACATTGGTGTCGAGACCAATCATGACGCCACCTGCCCCTGCAGCCGAATGGCTTCATTCATTTCTTCGATGGAAACGATACGGCTGGCCGGGCCGAACATGCCCTTGAGCGAGGTCACCGAGTGCGTGGCCGCAACAAACTCAAAGCGGCCAGGCTCGATTTCGACGAACTCGACGCGATCCCCCGCTTCAACACGCAAGATCTGCCGTACCTCGGCGGGAATGGTGATTTGGCCTTTGCTGGTGATGGTAGCAACCGGCATGATGAAATACTCCATGAAGTCTCCTTACTTCAGTGTAAGGCAATATTGACAGCGTCGCCAGCTTTGCCTTTCAAGTTCCATTAAACGCGGGATCGCGTGTCTATAGTCATAGTTCAGCTTTGGCAAAAGCGCTACCGGCAGGCAGTAATTTCCTAACATTTGAGCACTATGCTATTAAAGTTCAAATTCACGACAGATCACGCGCATTCCATGACCTCAGCAGCAGACATCCCCGCCAAATACCGCGAACGCCTGCGCGCCGGCCAGTGGTTTCAGGGCCTGACGCCGCTGCTGCAGGAGCTGCTGCTGGCGCACATGACGCTGCGCCAGCTCGCGGCTGGTCAGCGCTTGTTCGCGCGTGGCGACGCGGCTGACGGGCTTTACTGCGTGGCCGAAGGCGCCATCAAGCTCACCGGTAGCGCGCGCGATGGCAAGGAGGCGATTCTGGCCATCATCGAACCGCCGAGCTGGTTTGGCGAGATCGCCGCTTTCGATGAGCTGACCCGCACGCACGATGCCTGGGCCGATGAACCGACCACGCTGCTGCACATTCCAGCAGCCACTTTGCAGCACCTGCTGAGCGAGCATCCGCTGCTCTGGCATGCGCTCGGCGTGCTGCTGAGCCACAAGATCCGCCTCGCCTTTCTGGCGCTGGAGGAGCTGTCGCTACAGCCGCCAGCAAGCCGTCTGGCGCGACGACTGCTCATGATGGCGCGCGGCTATGGCGAGCTGGAAGGCGTCAGCAAACGCGAAATCCGTGTGCCGCAGGAGCAGCTCGGGCAGATGCTGGCCTTGTCGCGACAAACCGTGAATCAGCTGCTGCGCCAGCTGGAACACAGTGGTGTGGTGCGTCTGGGGCGTGGCGGCATCGAGATTCTTGATCTGCCGCAGCTGGAAACACTGGCTGATCTCTGAAACAGCGCTCAGAAATAGCGCTCTGATGCCCGCCTGATTGCAGCTTGTGTCGGGCAGCCGACGCTCGCAACGGCGCTGATTCGCAATACTGCTGTCACCCCGAACACTGGAGACAGCCATGAAAACCCTCGTTCAGCACCTGGCGCAATACGCCAGCTATCACCGCAACATGCGCAATGTCATCACCCACATTGTCGGTATTCCCATCATCGTGGTCTCGGTCGCCGCCCTGCTCGCCAAGCTCACGCTGGAGGTGAACGGCGTCACGCTGTCGGCCGCCATGCTCATGGCTGCGGCCAGCATCCTGTTCTATCTGCGTCTGGACATCGGCCTCGGGCTGATCATGGCCGTGCTCATGAGCGGCAGCGTGATCATCGGCACAGAGGTGGCTGCACTGCCGATGGCGCAATGGCTCGTGATCAGCGTCGGCAGTTTCGTGGTGGGCTGGATCATCCAGTTCATCGGGCACTACTTCGAGGGTCGCAAACCGGCCTTTGTGGATGACCTCAGTGGTCTGGCCATTGGCCCGCTGTTTGTCACCGTGGAAGTGCTGTTCATGCTCGGCCTGCGTCGCGATCTGCGCGAAGCCATGCAACAGCGCGTCAACGCTTAAGCCGACAGCCTTCAAGCCTTAGCCGCGCTCTCTTCCTGCTTGCGCTTGCGATACTCGATCGGCGTCTCGTTGGTCCAGCGCTTGAAGGCACGATAGAAGGTGCTGGGCTCGGCAAAGCCGGTGAGGTAGACAATCTGCTCGATGCTCTCGTCCGTGCGCGCCAGCAGGCGCCGGGCGAGACGCGAGCGATAGTCCGCGAGCACATGATTGAAGCTGGTGCCGGCTTCTTCCAGTTCGGTGCGCAGGCGTCGTGCCGGCATACCGATACGCTGCGCCACCGCCTCCAGCGTGGTATTGCCCGACTCCAACGACTCACCGATAGCCCGCTTCACCGCGCCGACCATATCCAGTCGCGCCAGCTCGGCGAGCTTCTCGTTGGCCATCTTTTCATGCAGGCGCAGCAAGCTGGGCTCGGCATGCCAGACTTGGTGCTGCAGCACGGCCGGATTGAAATAGATGCGATTCTCGCGACAGCCCAGCGTCACCGGGCAGCCATAAACCCGCAGATATTCTTCCGACGGCGCGCCTTCGACATGCTTGAAGTGCACAGAAATGGGCTTGAAATGGCCATCGGTAAGCGAGCCAAAAAAATGGATGACGCCCATCACCAGCGCCTCGGCGAAATGGCGCATCTCGGTGGCATCGGCAATATCGGCGAGGTAGCACTCCTCACCATCCAGCACCAGCCGCGAGGTGATGGCATCGCTGAGCAGGCGCTGATAGGCCAGCGCGCGGTGCAGCCCCTCGCCAAAAGTCGGGCTCGACGAGATCAGATACTCCAGCACCTGGCCGCGATACACCGGCAGGTTTTCGCCCAGATGCAGGCCGATGTGCGGATCACCGGAGATGTCCTCCAGCGCCTTCCAGAAGCGTGCCTGACCGGCAAAGGGCGTGCGTTCCGGCGACTCCACATCCAGCCACGCGGGCGACACGCGCGCCTGCAGCAGAATGGCATCCACAGGCAAACCGGCCTTGAGCATGGCCTGATAAGCGAGTCGGAGGAGAATGGGCGCGTCGGTGCGCTCGGCCATACGAGGAGTGTCCTTGAGCTGCCGGAAGAGGGTGACTGACAGTTGGCCCTTTTTACCGTGAAAGCCGTCATTCGGGCAACCTGAAAGCAGGTATTCGCCGACATTCACGACCGTTAATCGGTATTCAGCAGCTCTGTCAGATCAAATGCAGGAGTTTCGTAGGGATGCGCCATTTTTAGCGCCGTCACCACTGCGGCCAGCGCCGCCCGAGGCAGCACTGTTTCCACACGATATTCGGCGACTTGTTCCAGCGAGCCGACCATGCCGATGAAGGGCTGCGCGCCGGGCAAGGCCCGAAACTGGCCTTCGCCCAGCACCTGCCAGGAACAACGATCATAGGCACCGACGCGCCCAGCCCCGGCGGCAAAGATGGCATCCTTGACCGCATCGAGGTGGCTGGCCGGCACATAGACCGTGAGCTTGAGCAGATCGCTCATGGCCGCTCCGCGCTTAGCCGACAAACTGGCGGGCGTTGCGGAACATGCGCGCCCACGGGCCGTCTTCCAGCCACTCGTCCGGACGCCAGCTGTGCTGGATGGCGCGGAACACGCGCTCCGGATGCGGCATCATGATGGTGGCGCGGCCATCGGCCGAGGTCACCCCGGCGATGCCGAACGGCGAGCCGTTGGGGTTGAGCGGATACTGCTGCGTGCGTTGGCCCTGACCATCGACCCAGCCGAGTGCGACCAGGCCGCTGCCGGCCAGTGCCTGCAAGTTTTCGGCGCTGTCATGCGCGCGACCTTCGCCATGCGCGACGGCAATCGGCATATGCGAACCGGCCATGCCGGCCAGGAAGATCGATGGCGATGCCGGCACTTCC
>CALEYY010000021.1 GCA_937928295.1 uncultured Moraxellaceae bacterium | reverse complement strand
GTTCTCTATGACTCGAATCACGAATTTGGACGGTGTTGTGTTGAGTAATCAGCAGCGACATCAGGTCCGCCGAATTGCCTGGCGACCATAGCGAGTGTGAACCACCTGATCCCATCCCGAACTCAGAAGTGAAACCACTCCGCGCCGATGATAGTGTGGCAGTAGCCATGTGAAAGTAGGTCATTGCCAGGCACCTAATGCACGAACCCCTGATCAGATATTCTGGTCAGGGGTTTTTGCTTTTGAAAATATGCTGAAATTGGTAGCAGATATGACACCTACGCTGAGCAAAGGCTTTTATCGCCACTATAAGGGGCGTTATTACGAGGTGCTGGATCTGGTTCGGCATTCGGAAACAGAAGAATGGCTGGTGCTGTATCGGACTTGCTATGGTGATCAGTCGCGCTGGGTGCGGCCGTTCACGATGTTTACGGAAACGATCACCCTTGATGGTGCAGAGCAAGCGCGCTTTGCCTATGTTGGCAGCACGCGCCCGGTTGATGCAGAGCTGGCTTGAAGCTGAAGTGCAGCCTTGACGCCACCAAGCCTCACTGGGCGTCAGATGGCGCTGCTGTTCAGATCAGACGCATCGATAGGTCGATGGCTTTGATGTCTTTGGTCAGCGTGCCCAGCGAAATATAATCAACGCCGGTTTCGGCAATCGCGCGCAAGGTTGTTTTGTTGACGCCGCCTGATGCCTCCAGTGCGGCGCGACCGGCGGTGTGCACAACGGCGTCGCGCATCTGCTCCAGCGAAAAGTTGTCGAGCATGATGCGGTCGGCGCCGGCGTTCAGGGCTAGGTCCAACTCGGCCATCGATTCCACTTCGACTTCAACCATCCGGCCTGGTGCCTGGGTGCGCGCTGTGCTGACGGCTGCAGCAATCGAGCCGGCCGCCATGATGTGATTTTCCTTGATGAGGAAAGCATCGTAGAGGCCCATGCGGTGATTCTCGCCACCTCCGATCAAGACGGCATATTTCTGTGCCACGCGCAGACCGGGCAATGTCTTTCGGGTATCGAGCAGGCGAGCCTTGGTGCCGCTGATCAAATCGCTCAGTTCGCGGGTGTGTGTAGCCGTTGCTGACAATGTTTGCAGGAAATTCAAGGCGGTGCGTTCGGCGGTGAGCAGGCTTCGAGCCTTGCCTTTGATCTCGAATAGGCCGCTGCCGGCGCTGACGCGCTGGCCCTCATCGACTAGCCATTTCAGGTCCAGCGTCGGGTCCACAGCCATGAAGGTGGCTTCGACCCAGAGCTTGCCGGCCATCACCATGTCATCTCGCGTGATGACGCGTGCCGTCGCCAGCCGGTCTTCGGGGATCAGCCCGGCGGTGATGTCGCCATTGCCGATATCCTCCACCAGTGCGGCGGCTACATTGGCTGCGAGCGCGGCCTTTACCAGTTCAGGGGTCATCATGAGCGAAAAATCCAAGGTCGCATTCAGCGGGAGCAGCCCGTATGGGCTCAGGTTTGCGCTAGTATAAAACACATCGGCGTCAGTCTTGGAGCAGGCATGCGCATAACAGCAGAGCATTGGTTGGATGCTGCCCGGCATTGCCCGTCGCCTTACTTCAATGCGCGCCCGGATGGCGAGATGTCGCTAACGGTCATTCACAATATCAGCCTGCCGCCGGGCCAGTTTGGCGGCCCTTATATTGAACAGCTTTTTCTGGGCCAGCTTGCGCCGGATGTGCATCCCTATTTTGCCGAGATTTATCAGCTTGAGGTGTCGGCGCATCTGCTGATTCGGCGTGATGGCGAGGTCGTTCAATTCGTGGCGTTCGATCAGCGTGCCTGGCATGCCGGCCGTTCGCAGTATCAGGGGCGTGAAAACTGCAATGATTTTTCCATCGGCATTGAGCTGGAAGGGTGTGATGAGCTGCCTTTCGATGATCGACAGTATGAAATGCTGACAACTGTGATAAAAACACTGTGGGAGCATTATCCTGCGTGTGCTGGTCGTTTGATCGGCCACAGCGATATCGCTCCGGGTCGCAAGACCGATCCGGGGCCGTTTTTTGATTGGCATCTGTTGCAGCAAAGTCTGGCGTCTCAGGCTGGCCATCAGATCGCTTCCTTGACGCTTTCTGGGAGAGCAAGTACATGAGTTTGTTATTGGCCTTGCTGGCATTGGCGGGCTACTTTGCTTTGCCTGAAGATTGGCGACGCCTTGCCGGTACGCCGGGAGATCGTTGGCTTGGTTGGTGCGCGCAATTGCCGCCTAGCCTGGGTGATGGCTTGCGTTTGGCGCTGACCATGCTGATTCCGATGGTGGTTCTGGCCGTCAGTTTGCAGGCGTTGCGCGAGCTGGGTTTGAGCCTGCTGGTGTTTCTGCCTTGCGCGCTGGTGCTGGTGGTGATTTTCGGCGATGTGACTCAGCCGCAGGCTGCTGCGCGGCATCTGGCGCATTGGCAGTCGCGTCCGTGGGCAACACCGCTGCCGGATGCCGAGCAGAATGATTGGGTGACGCCCGATCTGGCCTTGAATTCGGAGCTGGCCGAGGCGCGCAAGGACATGTTGCGCGAGTCCTTGCAGGAGCTGTTTTCGCCGCTGTTCTGGTTTTTGCTGGCGACACCGGTGGCGGCATTGGGCTACTACATTCTGCGTCTTGCCGAGCGTGAGGGCGAGCCGGCTACGCAGGAGTTGGCGCGTCACTGGCTGACGCTGGCTGATTGGATTCCGACACGGTTGCTGGCGCTGAGCTTTGCCTTGGCGGGTAATTTCACCGCGACCTGGAGCGTCATCCGCGAGCGTTTGCTGCGCCCGGATGCTGAGGGTCATATCTTGATTGATGAGGCCGCAGAGGCTGCTGAGCCAGTGGATCTGGACTCTGGTGCCGAGCCATCCGTTGCGCTGACCGAGGCGATGACGGCTCTGCAGGCCTTGCTGCAGCGCGCTCTGATCGTGTGGATGGTGATGCTGGCGCTGCATACGCTGTGGCCGGGCGCTTGACGCGATGGCTGCAGGCAGCGTTGA
>CALEYY010000020.1 GCA_937928295.1 uncultured Moraxellaceae bacterium | reverse complement strand
TGGAATACCTGTACAGCACCGAAGGTCAGGAAATTGCTGCGAAGAACTACTACCGTCCGCGTGATCCGGCCGTGGCGGCCAAGTACGCCAAGCAGTTCACCAACGTGAAGCTGTTCGACATCAAGACCTTTGGTGGCTGGAAAGCCGCGCAGGACAAGCACTTTGCCGATGGCGGCGTGTTTGACAGCATCTACGCGGCGGGGTTGCGTTAATGGCCACTGCGCTTTCCAAGGCTGCGCCTAGAAAAGCCAAGCGTGTACTGCCCGGCTTCGGGCTCACGCTGGGCTACAGCGTGGCGTATCTGAGCCTGCTGGTGCTGATTCCCTTGGCCGGTCTGTTCATCAAGACAGCCGGCCTGACCTGGGAGGAGTTCAGCACTATCATTTTCTCGCCGCGCGTGCTGTCGGCCTACAAGATCAGCTTTGGCACGGCCTTCATTGCGGCCGTGATCAATGCCTTCTTCGGCTTCCTCGTGGCCTGGGTGCTGGTGCGTTATTCCTTCCCAGGTCGTCGCTTGGTGGATGCGCTGGTGGACCTGCCCTTTGCCTTGCCGACGGCCGTTGCCGGCATCGCGCTGACGGCGCTTTACGCGGGCAACGGCTGGTTCGGCAGCATCCTGGAGCCGCATGGCATTCAGGTCGCGTTCACTCCCACCGGCATTGTGGTGGCGCTGACCTTTATTGGCTTGCCGTTTGTGGTGCGCACGGTGCAGCCGGTGCTGGCCGATCTGGAGACGGAGCTGGAAGAGGCCGCCGCCAGTCTCGGTGCCAGCCGCTGGCAGACCTTTGTCGCGGTGATTTGGCCGGCCGTGTTGCCGGCGCTGATCACCGGCTTTGCGCTGGCCTTTGCCCGCGCCATCGGCGAGTACGGCTCGGTGATCTTCATCGCCGGCAACATGCCGATGGTGTCGGAGATCGCGCCGCTGCTGATCGTGACCCAGCTTGAGCAGTACAACTACGCCGGTGCGACCGCCATTGCGGCCGTCATGCTGGTCATTTCCTTCGTGCTGCTGCTGCTCATTAACAGTCTGCAAGCCTGGGTTCGCCAACGCGGCGGACGGGGAGTTTAAGTCATGGCTCTGGTTTCAATTCCGGGCAAGAAGTCGGCCGCTTTGCGTGACCCGTTGTGGGTGCGTGTAGTGCTGCTGACGCTGGCCTTCACCTTTCTCGCGCTGTTTCTGTTTGTACCGCTGATCGCGGTCTTTACCGAAGCCTTGCGCCAAGGTTTCGGCGCGTATCTGGCGGCGTTCGATGACCCCGATGCGTGGTCGGCGATCCGGCTCACGCTGCTGGCGGCGGCCATCGCGGTGCCGGTCAATGTCGTGTTTGGCGTGGCGGCAGCCTGGGCCATCGCCAAGTTCGAGTTTCGCGGCAAGTCCTTCCTGATCACGCTGATCGACCTGCCGTTTGCCGTGTCGCCCGTGATTGCCGGGTTGGTCTTTGTGCTGATCTTCGGCATCCACAGCAGCTTTGGTGCGTGGCTGGCGGAGAACGATATTCAGGTCTTGTTCGCGGTGCCGGGCATTGTGCTGGCGACGCTGTTCGTGACCTTCCCGTTTGTGGCGCGCGAGCTGATTCCGCTCATGCAAGCTCAGGGTTCGGATGAAGAAGAGGCGGCGATTACCCTCGGTGCCAGCGGCTTCGCGACCTTTCTGCGCGTGACCCTGCCCAACATCAAGTGGGGGCTGCTGTACGGCGTGATTCTGTGTAATGCGCGAGCCATGGGCGAGTTCGGTGCGGTATCGGTGGTGTCGGGCCATATTCGCGGCCTCACCAACACCATGCCGTTGCACATTGAAATTCTCTACAACGAGTATCAGTTCGTCGCGGCGTTTGCCGTGGCCACTTTGCTGGCGCTGCTGGCGCTGGTCACGCTGGCTGTGAAGTCCTATGTGGAATGGCGCATGAGCGCGGAGCTGGCGGCACAGGCCAGCGGTTTTCAGGAGTCCGGCCCAACGCCGGCGCCAGTCAGTATTGAGGAGAAACAGGCATGAGCATTGCCATCGAGTCCGTTAGCAAGCACTTCGGTGCCTTTCAGGCGCTCAACGAAGTCAATCTGGACATTGCCAGCGGTGAGCTGGTGGCGTTGCTGGGGCCATCCGGCTGTGGCAAGACCACCTTGCTGCGCATCATCGCTGGGTTGGAAACGGCCGATTACGGTCGTCTTTCGTTCCACGGTGAAGACACTACGGCGACGCCGGTGCGCGAGCGCCAGGTCGGCTTTGTGTTCCAGCATTACGCGCTGTTCCGGCATCTGACGGTGTTCGAGAATGTCGCCTTCGGTCTGCGTGTGCGGCCGCGCAAGCAGCGCCCGAGCAATGAGTTCATCAAGGCCAAGGTCACCGAGCTGCTGCAACTGGTGCAGCTCGACTGGCTGGCGGATCGCTATCCCAGCCAGCTCTCCGGCGGGCAGCGTCAGCGCATTGCGCTGGCTCGTGCGCTCGCTGTGGAGCCGCGCGTGCTGCTGCTCGACGAACCGTTCGGCGCTCTTGATGCCCAGGTGCGCAAGGAGCTGCGGCGCTGGTTGCGTCGTCTTCATGATGAGCTGCACATCACTTCGGTGTTCGTGACGCACGATCAGGAGGAAGCGCTGGAAGTGGCCGATCGTGTGGTCGTGCTCAATCGCGGCAAGATCGAGCAGGTCGGTTCGCCGGCCGAGGTCTATCACCAGCCGGCGTCGCCGTTTGTGGTTGAATTTCTCGGCCAAGCGAATAAGCTGCCGGCGCAAATCACGGCCGGTCGTGCCGATGTGCTGGGCTGGCAGCTGCCGGCTCCTGCGCGCGCCGATGGTGCTGGCGTGGCCTATGTGCGCCCCAGCGACTGGAGCCTGTCGCACCAGGCCGTTGACGGCAGTCAGTCGGTGACGCTGCGCGACATTCGAGCCGTCGGCCCGCGCTGGCAGCTGGATCTGGCGCATGGCGATCGCCTGCTCGAGATCGAGCTGTCCAGCCGTGATGATCTGGGCGATGCCGACCTGGTGCCTGGCCATCAGCTCTGGCTGCACCCACGCAAGGCGCATCTTTTTCCATTGCAGACATGAGGTAAGCGTTTTGGGCAAAGTGATGAGTATTCAGCGACTGGCGTGCCTCGCGGCGTTGTTGCTGCCGGTGGCGGCGCACGCCACCAACGGCTATTTTGCCCACGGCTACAGCGCCTCGCAGCGGGCGCTCGGCGGTGCCGGCACGGCAAATCCGTCGGATGCGCTGATCAGCACCATTAACCCGGCTGGCACGGCGTTTGTGGATGAGCGCTGGGATCTCAACCTGAGCCTGTTCGTGCCGCTGCGCGAATACACGGCCGGTACGACGCAGTCGGGTGCGCTTGGCCTCGGCATTGTCGGCATCGAGCCGGGCACGGTGGAAAGCCAGCACAACCTGTTTGCCATCCCCGGTTTTGCCTTTGTGAAGTCGCTCGATGACATCACCACCGTTGGCTTGGCGGTTTACGGCAATGGCGGTCTGAACACGGTCTACAAGCAGGATGAAAGTACCGCCAGTTTCTTCAAGGCTGGTTCCTCGGGCAGCCCGATCAGCTCGCTGCTGGGCGGTGTGCTGGGGCAGGCACCGACCGAGAGTCGTTGCCGTGGCACCTTTGGCGGTGGCACGCCGGCAGCTGGCAATGCTGACTTGCTCGGCTTCTGCGGCAATGGCAACGGCACGGCATCGGTGGATCTGATCCAACTCTTTGTGGCGCCGAACATCTCGGTCAAGGTCGGTGAAAAAGCGGCCTTTGGCGTGTCGCCGATCTTTGCCGCGCAGCGCTTCGAGGCCAAGGGTCTGCAGGCTTTCGGTGCCTTCTCCAATAGCCCGGATCGCGTATCGGATCAGGGCTATGATTTCTCCTACGGCGGTGGTTTCCGCCTCGGCGTGCAGACGGAGCTGTTGCCTGGTCTCGATGCGGGCGCATCCTGGCAGTCGCGTATTCGCATGTCGCGCTTCAAGAAGTACGAGGGTTTGTTTGCCGAGCAGGGTGACTTCGATATTCCCTCGACCTGGAACCTTGGGCTGGCGCTGAAGCCGACGCCGAATCAGCGCATTCTGCTCGACTACCAGCGCATCAACTTCAACGATATCGCCTCGGTTGGTCTGCCGCTGGACCCGAATCGCTTCGTCAATGATTGCGCCTTGCCGCGCCTGGCCGGCAGCACGGCGGCGAGTCCAGCCTGCTTGGGCGCGAACGGCGGCCCCGGCTTCGGCTGGCAGAACATCTCGGTAGTGAAGCTGGGCTATCAGTATCAGCAAGGTGATTGGCGCTGGCGCGCAGGCTACAGCCAGACCGAGCAGCCGATTCCATCCAGCGAAGGCTTGTTCAATATCCTCGCGCCGGGCGTGATCGAGAAGCACTACACCGTGGGTACGGCCTGGCAGGCGAGCAAGAAGCTGGGGTTGGATCTGAGCTTCATGTATGCGCCACCGAATCCGGTCAAGGGCAAGAATCCGCTGAGCAATGTGCAACCGCTCAGCGGTGGCAATGCCGTGAATGCCGGTATTGATGCCGGCGATCAGGACATCACGCTGGACATGCGCCAGTTCGAACTGACGATGGGTGTGAATTACACCTACTGAACCTGTCTGTCAGCGGCCGTAGTCGCCGTAGAGCAGCTGCAACACGCTGAGCGCAGCCACCGGCGCGGTTTCCGTGCGCAGCACGCGCGGGCCGAGCTGCCAGGGCTGGAAGCCGGCCTGCTGTGCTGCGTCGATCTCACCGGCACTGAGGCCGCCCTCGGGGCCGATCAGCAGCGCCACGCTGATTGGTCGCTGCTTGCAATCAGGCCCGCCTGTCACGGCCGGTGCCAGCACCCACTTCTGCTCGGCCTGCACCTGTGTTTGCCAGTCCGCCACGCTGATTGGGCCGTGCAACACCGGCAGCGTATTGCGACCGCTCTGCTCGCAAGCGCCAATCATCACCCGCTGCCAATGTGCCAGCTTCTTGTCTGCGCGCTCCTCGCCCCGCAGCTTCAGTTCGCAGCGTTCGCTGGTTAGCAGCGTAATCTCGCTCACGCCCAGCTCCACGGCTTTCTGCAGCGCGTAGTCCAGACGCTCGCCCTTGCTCATGATCTGCCCGAGGTGGGTGTGCAGTGGTGATTCGTTGGCGGCCGCAGTCAGCGTCAGCACCCGCACGCGAGCGCCTCGTTTGTGGATGTCGATGAGCTCGACGCGGGCGGCTTGGCCGGCGCCATCGAAGAGTTCAGCCGTGTCACCGAGACGGGCGCGCAGCACGCGAACCCAGTGATGGTGGGCATCTTCGGGCAGGTCGAATTCGGCGTCGATGGTGTAGGGTTTTTGGTCGGGGAGGGGGGCGTAGAGGCGGATCATGTCTCAGTGCTCTTCGGTCTGATTCGTCAGTGTTTTCATGGCTTTGTCGAAGTCGCTCTCGAACAGGCGATCTTGCACGATGCGGTATTTCTCGAACTCACTTTCGGCATGAGCTTGCGCCAGCTTGGCAGAGATTTTTCCCGCACTTTGCAATACCTCTCTCTCATCGAATGCCAGGAAAGCATCCAGTCGCTTGGCCCAGTCTTCCATCGTCATAGGGATCTTGCGGCGAGCACGATCTTCGGCCAATTCCAGATAAGCGTTGACGATGCGTCCCAAGGATTCCAGTTCGTCTTTGTTCAGATAATTCTTGGCGACGACCACATCGGTTTTGAGCACTTTGCCATCTGGCGCATGTGTCCAGGAAGTCAGGCCCATCTGCGGCTTGCTACTGTCCGCCCGCCTTTGAATGAGCTCTGCTGCTGTCTGGCCGTGGATGGCGTAGTGCAGCTTGTTCTGCACTTTGGTGAAGAAGGCCTTGGTGGTCGGCGCATCCTGGTTGTAATCCATGCTGGTGGCGTAAATGTCGGTGATTTTTTGGTAGAAACGCCGCTCGCTCAGGCGTATCTCGCGGATTTCTGTGAGCAAGCGCTCGAAGTAGTCTTCGCCTAGGAAGCTGCCGTTCTCCATGCGCTGACGATCCAGCACATAACCCTTGATGGCGAACTCGCGCAAGACTCGAGTCGCCCACTGGCGGAACTGGGTGGCGCGCACCGAATTGACCCGATAGCCGACGGAGATGATGGCGTCTAGGTTGTAGTGCTGGGTGTCGTAATTCTTGCCATCGCTGGCAGTTATCCGGAATTTCCGGATAACTGCCGTGTCATCCAGTTCATCGCTGGCAAAAATGTTCTTCAGGTGTTCATTGACGGTACGCACATCCACGCCAAACAGCTCTGCCATGAGTTTTTGTGATAGCCAGATGGTGTCATCTTCATAGCGCGCCTCAATGCTCTGTTCACCCGCCTGACCAGTGAAGATCAGGAACTCGGCCGTGCTATTGCGGATGAGCTTGGTGCTTGTATCGTGCCCCGTCATGTCAATCTCAGTCATCGTGTGTCTTCCCTGACAGCGTTATAAATTGGATGTCCGCAAGGCGAGCGCTCAAGCCATCGCCGGCCCACGCTCACTAAAACTGCCCGCCGGTGCCCGCAGCCCCTCGTCAATCGCCTCCGCCGCCATCGCGACCATCCAGCGAATCTGTTCCGGTGTGATGATGTAGGGCGGCATGAAGTACACCACATTGCCGATGGGGCGCAGCAGCAGGCCGCGTTTCAGCGCCGCCTGGAAGAT
>CALEYY010000019.1 GCA_937928295.1 uncultured Moraxellaceae bacterium | reverse complement strand
AGCAATGCGCGCCATGATGGTGAAACCAGTACCCCAGATAATCGTATCCACCGCATGCTCTTGGCCGTCACGCGTCACAATGCTGTGTGGTCTGACTTCGGCAATGCCCTCGCTAATCACCTGCACATTGGGCTGACTCAGGGCAGGGTAGTAGCTATCCGAAAAAATGGCGCGCTTGCAGCCGATCATGTAGTTCGGCGTCAGCGTCCGGCGCAGTTCAGGGTCAGGCACTTGGCGGCGCAACTGCAGGCGGCCCAGCGCCTCGAACGGGTGGCGAAATTTGGTGCTGACAAAGCCCGGCAGGCCAAACGATTCGATCATGGCATACCAGCTGCTGCGTGCCAGTCGCTGAGCCGCTGGTAGCTTGCGATAGGCCAGCTGCTCTAATCGGCTGATGGCTCTGTCCATGCGCGGCACAATCCAGGCCGGCGTGCGCTGAAAGACCATCAGCTTGCTCACACGAGGCTGAATTTCCGGAATGAACTGAACTGCCGAGGCCCCGGTGCCAATCACGGCTACGCGTTCATTGCTCAGCTCATGGGCATGATCCCAGTGCAAGGAGTGGAACTGAGCGCCTTCAAAGCTGGCCAAGCCAGGCACATCAGGAATCGCCGCCTCAGCAAACGGGCCCGCTGCGCTGATCAGCAAATCGGTTGTGATCAAGCCCTGATCAGTTTCGATCAGCCAGTGCTTGCCGGCCTCATCGAAACGCGCGCTCAGTACCTCAACGCCAAAGCGCATGTGGCGAACAATGTCGTGCGTTTCGGCCGTATGGCGCAAATAAGCCAGAATTTCGGGCTGTGTACCGTACTTGCGCGACCAGTCCGGGTTCGGCGCAAAGGAAAAGCTGTAAAGGGTCGACGGCACATCGCAGGCCGCGCCAGGGTATGTATTGCGGCTCCAAGTACCCCCTAGGTCGGCGGTGCGCTCCAGAATGGTGAAGTCCTGAATGCCGGCCTCACGCAATTTCACGGCAATACCAATGCCGCCAAAACCGGCACCAATAATCACCATGGGCAAATGTTCGGCTGCCGTTACTTTTCTCACGATGCGCTCGTCTGCATCGATGCCTGAAGCATCTGCTTCCAATGCACAATTTGAGCACTGTTGTCGTGCTGCCAAGGATGGAAGTCACGGCGGAAAAAGTCGAAATACTCGGGCAGCATGCGGCGGAAATGGCCAGCATTCTTGCCAAAACCAAACATCCAGTTCAAGCCCTTGAGTGTGCTGCCCAGCTTGAGCAGCGAGCGATCCTTGGCCATCAATTGCAGCTGAAAATACATCGTCACGCTAGTTAATAGTGCGGTAGACCAAAGATAGGCAAACATCAGGCGAGGGTAGCTGCCGTCCACTGCTTGATAGAGATCAAACGCCACGGCCTTGTGTTCCGACTCCTCAATAGCATGCCAGATGAACAGCTGACGCATGGAAGGGTCCACATCGGCAACCACCTGGGGATTGCTCAACACGAAACTGCCCAGCATCGAGGTGAAGTGCTCCAGTGCAGCGGTCACAGCCATCTGATCCTTGTTAGGCAAGATGCGACAAAGCCCGTCGAGAATCCATTGCACCTGCCGTTCGATCACCTCCGTAGGCACGCCGATTTTCGCCAGCTCTTGATTAATCAGGGCGTGCTCGTTGGCATGATGCGCTTCCTGCCCGATAAAGCCGGCAACATCCTTGCGCAATTGCGGGTCGGTGAGCTGATCACGGAACAGTCTTGCCGACTGGATCAAGAAACGCTCACCGGGTGGAAACTGGGCCATCAAGGCATTGAAATTGGCGGTGATGAACGGGTTGCCTCCGAACCAGTTCGGCGGAACTGCCCCGTAGTGTCCACCGAGCTTGCCGGGGACGATGGAAACATGCGCCGGGCGCAGGCGGCGTGGGGTCTGTGACTTCAGAGTGAGTGTGCTGCTCATGCCTTGATCTCCATCGTGTGCTTACACAATGTTTAACTTTCAGTTAGTAACTTGCAATATGTAAGTTATCTCGACGCATGATAAAATGCAAGCTCACTTATCCGGAGCA
Organism: uncultured Moraxellaceae bacterium; assembly: GCA_937928295.1. Classification (GTDB taxonomy): domain Bacteria; phylum Pseudomonadota; class Gammaproteobacteria; order Pseudomonadales; family Moraxellaceae; genus Perlucidibaca. The sequence goes on along the minus strand of CALEYY010000019.1, from coordinate 20,373 downwards.
GCACATGTCAGTCGCGACCAAGCAGCGCATGAGCGCCACCCTGCGCCGTGATCAGATATTGGATGTGGCCCTGCAAGTGGCTGTCTCAGAAGGGTTTTATCTGGTCACCATGGATCGCTTGGCGAATGAGACAGGCGTGACGAGGACCCTGATTTACCAGCTCTTCGGCAATTTGCCCGGCGTGTTAGTGGCGTTGATGGATCGAGAGTTCAACAAGGGCGTGGCCAGCTTTTTGCAGTCAGCTTCGCGCTATCAGGTCGGGGATCAGGAGCAGTTTGTAGCGGTCATGTCTGACCTGATCGTGTCGGTAGATGCCGAACCGGCCATCTGGCGACTATTTCTGATGCCGCCCGAAGGCGCTCCGCCAGAGCTGCATGAGCGTTTAAACCAGTCGCGAGAGCTGGTCAGGCAATTCCTTGAGCAGAGTCTGCTAATCGCAAAAGATGCAGGCAAGCTGGAGCTGACCCAGATCGATGTTGATCTGGTCATTCGCACCATGCAGGTGGTGGGCGAAGAGTTGTTGCGCCTGCACCTGCATGATCCTGCTGCTTATAACAAGGAGCGCTTGCTGCTGCAGGTAAGGAAAATCTCGAAACTGCTGTTTATGGTTGGTAAGCAGGCGAGTGGTGGGTGAGACGCAGATGGTGCCCGAGACCGGAATCGAACCGGTACGACCGTTAGGTCGAGAGATTTTAAGTCTCTTGTGTCTACCAGTTTCACCACTCGGGCGGAGGGTGCGCGCCAGTCTTGCAGAAGCAGAAGACGGGAGTCGAAGATTTGGAGGCTGAGGTCGGAATCGAACCGGCGTACACGGAGTTGCAGTCCGCTGCATGACCACTCTGCCACCCAGCCAAAGGTGTGAGCTCTCTCGCGAGAGGCGGGCATCATAGCCATGCGCATCAGGTGCGTCAACCGCGTAAACACTGGCTGCTCAGCTTTTATACGATGCGCCTGAAATGAGCTGGAAATCATCCATTAGCCGTTCATGAAATGCCTACACAACGCCACTTTTGACTCACTGTGCCTTACAGTAGACTCCGATGAATCCTCACAACCATGGCCATTTTCATGATGTCTGCCTCTCTGCCGGTGCTGGACGATGCCTGGCCCGTTCCGCCGCAAGCTTCTCGACTGCCTTATAGCTTCGCCAAGCGCCACGGTCTGGTTCTGCAAATACTCGACGATGAAAACTGGTGCCTGCTGGCACGCCCAGATTGGCGTTTGGCGTCGCTGGCCGAGGCGCGCCGCTTGCTCGGCCGTCCGGTGTATTGCCGCCCGGTGACTGAAACCGACTTCAACGAAGCACTGGCGCAAAGCTATCAGGGCGATGCCGGCGACTCCATGCAGGCCGCTGAGGGCATTGGCGACCACATCGATCTGGAGAAGCTGGCCGATCTGGTGCCGGAAACCGAAGACCTCATGGATCAGGAAGATGATGCGCCCATCATCCGCCTGATCAATGCCATTTTGCAGGAAGCGGTGCGCGAGAATGCGTCCGATATTCATATCGAGACTTTCGAGCGGCGCCTGTCTGTGCGTTTGCGTGTGGATGGCGTGCTGCGCGAAGTGCTGCAGCCGCGTCGTGAGCTGGCACCGCTGCTGGTGTCGCGTATCAAGGTCATGGCGCGGCTGGACATCGCCGAGAAGCGTGTTCCGCAGGATGGCCGTATTTCGGTGCGCCTGGCTGGCCGCGAGGTCGATGTTCGTGTGTCGACCATGCCGTCCAGCGCCGGCGAGCGCGTGGTGCTGCGTTTGCTCGATAAGCAAGCCGGGCGCCTGAACCTGTCCAGCCTCGGCCTCAGTGCACGCGATCACAAGGTGCTGCGTGAGCTGATCGCCAAGCCGCACGGCATCATGCTGGTCACCGGCCCGACCGGCTCCGGGAAAACCACTTCGCTCTACGCCTCGCTGACCGAGCTTAACGATTTCTCGCGCAATATCCTGACGGTTGAAGACCCCATCGAGTATCAGCTCGACGGCATCGGTCAGACCCAGGTCAACACCAAGGTCGACATGACCTTCGCTCGCGGCCTGCGCGCCATCCTGCGTCAGGACCCCGATGTGGTGATGGTCGGTGAAATTCGCGACCGCGAAACCGCCGATGTGGCTGTGCAGGCGTCGCTGACGGGCCATCTGGTGCTGTCTACGCTGCACACCAACTCGGCTGTCGGTGCCGTGACGCGTCTGGTGGACATGGGCGTGGAGCCATTTCTGCTGTCGTCGTCGCTGATTGGGGTGGTGGCGCAGCGTTTGGTGCGTGTACTCTGCAACACTTGTCGCGAGGCGCATGTGGCCGATCACGCCGAGTGCGAATTGCTCGGCGTCAGCTCGCAGCAGCCGCCCACGCTGTATCGCGCGAAAGGCTGCGCCAGCTGTAACCAGCGCGGCTATAAAGGGCGTACCGGCATCTATGAAGTGGTGTCGGTGGATGACGAATTGCGTCGCCAGATTCACGAGCGCTGTGGCGAGCAGGAGCTGGAAGCCACGGCCCGCTTGCACGGCCCCAGCATTCGTGCTGACGGCATGAGCAAGGTGCTGGCTGGCGTGACCACCTTGGATGAAGTGTTGCGAGTAACTCGGGAAGACTGATGGCTGTTTTTGATTATGTCGGGGTGGATGCGCAGGGCAAACGCCACAAGGGCGTGCTCGAAGGGGAAAGTGCGCGCCATGTTCGCCAGCTGATCCGCGATAAAGGCTGGGTTCCCCTGCAAATCAGCACCGCCACCGAGAACACCGAAAGCAGCAACCCCAGCAGTGGCTTCAATTTATTCAAGCCGCGCCTGAGTGCTCAAGACTTGGCCATGATCACGCGCCAGCTGGCTACGCTGGTACAGGCAGGTCTCACCTTGGACGATGCCTTGCGCGCCGTCGGCCAGCAAAGCGAAAAAGTATCGACCAAACGCATTCTCACCGCCGTCCGAGCGAGGGTGGTCGAGGGCTATAGCCTGGCACAAAGCTTGGCCGAGTTTCCGCAGGCATTTCCGTCGCTGTATCGCGCCACGGTCGCGGCCGGTGAACGCTCGGGGCATCTCGATCTGGTGCTGAATCGTCTCGCCGATTACACCGAGTCTCGCTACGAAACCCGCAAGAAAGTGCAGGGCGCGTTGATTTACCCAGCCATTCTGACTGTGCTATCGCTGCTGATTGTGGTTGGGCTGCTGACCTATGTAGTGCCGGATATCGTCAAGGTTTTCGACAATCAGGGTCAGGCGTTGCCGCTGATCACGCAAGTGCTGATCGGCGCCAGCGATGGCCTGCGCGCGCATATCGGCAAGCTCAGTCTGCTCTTGCTGGTGGCCATTTTTGTGTTTTCACGCCTGCTACAGGGCGACGCCTTCCGGGCCCGCTGGCATGCGTTTCAGCTGCGCCTGCCCATTGCCGGCCGCTTGGTGCGCGACTCCCAATCCGCAAGATTTGTCAGCACGCTGGGCATCCTCACCCGCAGCGGCGTGCCCTTGGTCGATGCCCTGCGCATCGCCGCCGATGTCGTCGATAACCTGCCGATGCGTGCCGCCGTGCTGCAAGCGGCCGATCGTGTCACCGAAGGCGGGCGACTGGCCCCGGCGCTGGATCAATCGAAGCTGTTTCCAGCCATGATGGTGAACATGATTGCCAGCGGCGAAACCTCGGGTGAGCTTGATGACATGCTGCATCGCACTGGTGTGATGCAGGAGAAGGCGCTGACCGGCAGCATCGCGACCTTGGTCGGGCTGTTCGAGCCGATGATGTTATTGATGATGGCGGGTGTGGTTTTGGTCATTGTTCTCGCTATCATGCTGCCCATCGTTCAGATGAATAATCTGGTTCATTGAGGAATCTCCCCATGTCATCGTTTACTCGTCGCGCTCAGCGCGGCTTTACGCTCATTGAAATCATGGTCGTGGTTGCCATCATCGGCATTCTGGCGCTGATCATCGTGCCGAATGTAGTTGGCAAGGATGACCAGGCGCGCGTGACTTCGACCAAGGCCAGCCTGAGTGCCGTGGCCAATGCGCTGGAGCTGTACAAGCTCGACAACTACACCTATCCGAGCACTGAAGCTGGCCTCGATGCGCTGGTTCATCGTTCGCCGGACTCCCGTGTGTTTCCCGATGGCGGCTATCTGAAGAAAGCACCGGTGGATGCCTGGGACAACCCGATCCAGTATGTGTCGCCGGGCAGCAACGCCAAGCCTTTCGACCTGTATTCGCTGGGTGCCGATAACGCCGAGGGCGGCGAAGCCTACGCTGCCGACATCTACTTCGAATGATCCAGCGCAGGCCACTTAGCCGGCACGCTCGGGGCTTTACGCTCATCGAGGTGTTGCTGGTGGTGGTGCTGATTGCCGTGCTCATGGGCGTGGCCGTGGTCAGTCTCAACCCGGAAGATCCGGCGCGCCGCCTGCTCCGCGCTCGCGAGCAGATGCAAGGCCAGCTGGCGTTGGCGCGTGTCATCGCCGAGCGCGACCAGCTCGAAATTGGTGTGCGCCTGCTGCCCGAATCCTGGCAATTCCTGCGCTTTCGCAGCATCGATCGGCAGTGGGAAATCATCGCTGACGAGCCTGCCTTCAAGGTCAAGCCCTACGCCGGGTTGGCGCTGTCCTGGCAGGATGCCGATGCGCAAGCCTCCGCTAATGTGGCCAAAACCGCCGTCAAAAGTGTCGTGCCCGACTTTTTGCTCATGTCTAGCGGCGAAGCCACGCCAGGCATTATTCGCTTTGAGGCCGCCAATGACTCGCGCGGCCTGCAGGAATCGCTGACGCTGACCGATATCGGCGATGCCGTAGCCACCGAGTCGCTCAAATCAAATACGCCCGAGCGCGCCTCGGCTTATGACACGGAAGCTGCTCGTGCGCCGCGCTGATCGAGGCTTCACGCTGATCGAAGTGCTGGTGGCGCTGGCCATCTTCGGCATTGTGGCGCTGACGCTGCTCACCACCAGCCGCGATCAGACTCGACAAGCCGCTGCCGTCGAAGATCGCCTGCTGGCGCACTGGATTGCGCTCAATACGCTGACTGACCTTCAGGCGGGCAGTGAATTTCTGGAAATTGGCAGCACGGATAGCACCGCCGTCATGGCCGGACGCGACTGGTACATCACCATTGATGTTTCTGCCACGCCCAGCCCGGCGGTGCGGCATCTCGACATTTCGGTCGCCCCGTATGACCCAATAGCCGCCAAGCAGGGCAGTGATCTGGTCACCGAAGTCGGCTTTTTGCGCCAGCGCGGGGCCATCCAATGAGTCATACCGGGCAGCGGGGGTTTACGCTGATCGAGCTGCTGGTCTCGATGGCCATTCTCGCCATCATCAGCCTCGGCGCCTACGGCTTCCTGGCCAGCACCAGCAGCACCGCGTTGCGCGTACAGGAGCGCCAGGCGCGCTTGCTCGCCGTAGCCCGACTGCAGGGCGTGATTGCCCAAGATCTCAGCCAGTGGGTCAATCGCCCCATCCGTGACGAACTGGGCGATGCCTTGCCGCCGTTTGTGCTGGAGCCAGAAGGTGCGCTTGAGTTCACCCGTCGTGGCTTGAGCAATCCGCTAGACAAACCGCGCAGCGACCTGATTCGTATCCGCTATGAGATGCGTGGCAACCGACTCTGGCGCCTGAGCTGGAACACGCTGGACCGCCTGCCGGGCCAAAAGCCGCTGGCATCGCCACTGGGGCCGGAAGGCCTGAGCCTGCGCTGGCGCGTGCAGGCCGGCCCCACGGCGCAGGTGCTGTCGATCTGGCCGGCGATCAGCGCCGGTGCCAACGCCTCCAACCGTAATATCGTGACCGAAGGTGCGCCGGAGGTGGTCGATTTGCAGATGCAGATATCGCCCTGGGGCGACTTGCGTCGCGTTTATTTGTTGCCAGGTCATGATGCGATTTAAGCCCGTATGCCTGACAAGGGCGAAACCCTTACGCCTGTCACGCCGACTGTCGCGTCAAAAGGGTGTGGCCCTGCTGACCATGTTGCTGATCGCCGCGCTGGCGACCACGCTGATTCTGGCCATGATCGGTCGACAAAGCCGGCTGCAAGCGGAGATCAGTGCGCAATTTCAGCAGGATCAGATTGCCGAATATGTGCGCGGCGCTGAATATTTCGCCATGGCCGCCCTCAAGGCAGACAGCGACGATGGCAACAAGAATGATCATCCCAACGAGTATTGGGCGCAGCCGTTTCCCGCCTTTCCGGTGCCGGGCGGCCTGATTGCGCCGACCCTGCGCGATGCCCAGGCTCGCTTCAACCTCAACAGCCTGATCAGAAACAATCAGGTCGATAACATCAGCCTCGGCTTTTATAAGCAGCTACTCAGCCAGCTCGCCATCCCGGCAGAACTGGCCGACACGCTGGTGGACTGGCTCGATGCCGACAGCCTGCCCACCGGCAGCGCCGGCGCAGAAGATGACTATTACCTGCGGCAGAATCCGGCCTATCGTTGCGCCAATCGCAGCCTCAGCACCTTCGCTGAACTGCGCTTGGTGAAGGGCTACAACAGTGACTTGCTGCGACAGCTGGCACCGTATGTCACTGTTCTGCCATCGGCAGCGCGCACGCTGAATGCGAACTTTTTGTCGCCAGGTTTGCTGGAGGCGATGGTGCCGGGATTGTCGCCCGGTAATGCCCTGGAGCTGCTGCAACGGCGACCGCTGGATGGCTGGGAGACCGTCGCCGCATTTCTCGACAACCCGGTATTCGCCTCGGCCAGCCCGGAGGTCAGAACCAGCCTGCAGCAATTGCTCAGTGTCGATTCGCATTACTTCGAGCTGTATACCCGAATTCGTTTTGGCTCAAGAGAACGCTTGCAGTGGTCATTGCTGTCACGCCAAGATGGGCAATTGAAAATGATCGCCAGCGAACGCAATCCGTTATGGGTACCCGACAATGAGGCGGCGGCTCTCGGAGCGTCTGAGGCGGATAAGGAAAATTAATGGATATGTTGTTTCTGCGATTGCCGGCCACGGCTACTGAAGCCATTCAAACTGTCTGCTTTCGCCAAGGGCATTGGCAGCGCTTAGGCTCATGGGCCATTGATGCTGGCTTGGATCAGCAATGGCAGAGTCTGAAAGACTTGCCCGTGGTCTTGATTACACCGGTTGGCATGGATGTCGGCATCGTCTTGCAGGCCACCATGAAGCAGCGTCGTGAGGCGGGGGCGGATCTCGTGGCACTGGCCGAAGATCAGGTTGCCGAAGATTACGAGCGTCTGCATTGGACGCTGCAAAGCATTGACGATCAGCAAGTGCTGGCGCGGGGCATCAACAAGAGCTGGCTGCAAGGCTGGCGCGATCGGCTGCAGGCGTCCGGGCTGAATGTGCGGGCGGCCATCCCCGAGTCATCATTATTCACCCAGGATCACGACACTTGGCTCTGGTTGCCCGCTGGCGATGCGGCTGTGTATTGGCAAATGGAGCTGGGGCAGGGCGCTGTTGTGCAACGCAGCGATATCGCAGCGCTGATGCAGGCACAGTTGGATCGCCAACCCTTGCTGAGCTCCGTGCGTCTGCGCTATCCGCAAGGCACAAGCTTGCCGGCCTTGCCAGAACGGATTCAGTCTGCGCCCGCACCTTGGCAGGACTGGACAGATCTGCTGAAAACACAAAACAGTGGTTACTGGCTGCGGCATCCGCAAAACTGGCTGATGGGCGATATGGCCAACAAGGCCGCCTCGGGAGGGTCATCACGCTGGGGCTGGGTTGCCCTGCTGGCAATCACCGCCGTGCTGGTACAGATCGGCCTGGATCGCTACGAAACGCATCGCTTGCACAGCCAGGCCAATGCAGCGCGCCTAGAGGCAGAATCGCTATACAAAGCGGCCTTCCCGGACGACCGCCGCATCGTCAATCTCGCGCGACAATTTAAGGCCAAGCAGGCTCAGGGCAGCGCCGTAGATCCTGCTCAATTGCTTCAGCTGCTGGCGCAGACGGCACCGAATGCCAACTGGCAGATCACCAAGCTGGAATATCAGGATGCTGCCGCTACGCGCGTCGAAATCAGCGGCCCGGCACTGGCCGACATCAACACCTGGGCCAATCAGCTCAATGCCGCTGGCGTCAGCACTCAAATCGATAACGCGCGCCTGGACAACGGCGTTGCCAAGGCCAAGCTGCAATTACGCGTCAGCTCGGGAGCCCGCTAATGTTTACCGCCCAACGACTTGCCCTGAGCAATGCCTGGCAGCAACGCTCTGCCGCTGACCGCCGCGCCCTCACGCTGCTGGCTGCGGTTGCTGTTCCCGTGATCCTGATCTGGGGGCTGTGGCTGCCGACGCAAACTGCCCGAAAGGCCGCCGTGCTGGAGAATGAGCAGGCGCAGAGCCTGCTCAACGATATTCGCCAGAATGCGCCTCAGCTCAATGGCTTGACTGGCGTATCCAAAGTGGCTGCCAGTGCCTTGCCGCAGCGCGTGCAACTGCTGGCCAGCAATGCCGGTTTGGCGATGGAGCGCATGGAGTCGGACCCGGCCGGGGTGCGCCTGGCCATGAACAATGTTCGCTTGGCCACGCTGATGAGCTTTTTTCAGCAGTGCCGGGGGCAGGGCATTCGTGTGCTGGAAGCTCAGATCACCCGCGATGCCAGCAACAACACGAATCAGGTCAGGCTGCGTCTGGGCGTTTGAGTAATCCGGCGCGCTATCAGCGCATCGTTGCTGACAATCCGAACTCAATAAAAAACGGCCCGCAGGCCGTTTTTTACTTCACATCGCCGAATTACATATTCGGGTAGTTCGGACCGCCACCACCTTCAGGCACAACCCAGTTGATGTTCTGGGCCGGGTCCTTGATGTCGCAGGTCTTGCAGTGCACACAGTTCTGCGCGTTGATCTGGAAGCGTTTCTCGCCAGCGGCTTCCACGATTTCGTAGACGCCAGCCGGGCAATAACGCTGCGCCGGTTCCGCATAGAGCTTGAGGTTCTTGGTCAGCGGAATGCTGGCATCTTTCAAGTTCAAGTGAATCGGCTGATCTTCTTCGTGGTTGGTGTTGGAGATGAACACCGACGACAGCTTGTCGAAGCTGATCTTGCCATCCGGCTTCGGATAGTCGATCGGCGTGTGGAACGAGGCCAGATCGAGCGTCTTGTAGTCCGGGGTGGTGTCGTGGATGTTGAACGGCAGTTTGCCATCAAACAGGTTCTGCTCCACGAAGTTGTACGCCGCACCCATGAAGGTGCCCATGCGATGCATGGCGGCACCGAAGTTGCGCGCCTTGTACAGCTCTTCGTACAGCCATGAGGCTTCGAACTTGTCGGCGTATTCCACGACTTCATCGCCACCGCTACGGCCGGCTTTAAGTGCTTCAAACACACCTTCAGCGGCGAGCATGCCCGACTTCATGGCCGTGTGGCTGCCCTTGATCTTGGAGAAGTTCAGGAAGCCGGCGTCGTCACCGATCAGCAAACCACCCGGGAAGGTCAGCTTGGGCAGCGAGTTGAGACCGCCCTTAACGACCGCACGAGCGCCGTAGGAGATGCGCTTGCCGCCTTCCAGATACTGCTTCAGCACCGGGTTGTGCTTGAGGCGCTGCATCTCGTCGAACGGGGACAGGTAGGGGTTGTGGTAGGACAGGTCGGTGATGAGACCGAGCGTGACCTGGTTGTTTTCGGCGTGGTACATCCACCAGCCGCCGGTTGAGCCGGTTTCGGTCAGCGGCCAGCCGGCACCGTGCATGACCAGACCTTCCTGATGCTTGGCCGGATCGATTTCCCAGAGTTCCTTGATGCCGATGCCGTAGTGCTGCGGATCGGAATCCTTGTCGAGCTCGAAATGGCTGATCAGCATCTTGCCGAGGTGGCCACGGCAACCTTCGGCAAACAGGGTGTACTTGGCATGCAGCTCGTAGCCCGGTGTGAACGAGTGCTTGTGCTCGCCGGTGCGGGACACGCCCATGTCACCGGTGGCAACGCCACGCACGCTGCCGTCTTCGTTGTAGAGCACTTCCGAGGCGGCAAAGCCGGGGAACAGCATGACTTCCAGCTCTTCAGCCTTGGTCGCCAGCCAGCGCACGATGTTGCCGAGGCTGACAATGTAGTTGCCATGGTTGTGCATGGGCTTGGGGATGATCCAGTCCGGGGTCTTGATGGCACCGGTCTGGCTGGTCAGGAAATAGACTTCATCGCCCTTGACCGGCACATTCAGCGGAGCGCCTTCAGCCTTCCAGTTCGGGAACAGCTCTTCCATCGCGCGGGCTTCAAACACAGCACCCGAGAGAATGTGAGCGCCGAATTCCGAGCCTTTCTCAACCACACAGACGGACACTTCGTGACCGCTTTCAATGCTCAGCTGACGCAAACGGATGGCGGCAGACAGACCGGCAGGACCACCACCGACGATGACAACATCAAACTCCATCGCTTCTCTTTCCACGATGTACTCCTTCAAGGCACCCGATCTGACGGGAAAATGAACTGCAAACCGTTTGCAGGCTCGCTTAATCAAACCCGCGTAGTATAAAAGGGGTGTTTGCCGCAGGCCAATGATTTACCGCACGATTTGTCCGGTTTTTCTTGGACGCTCCTTGGTCAGCGCGGCCCGTTTCCTTTCGAGAGCATGAACATGACCGGTGTCGATAAAAATCCTTCCTTGCGCAGCGACCCCATGCAGATCGCACGGCTGCTGCAAAGCGAGTCCGGCGGCAAGAAACTGCCGCCGATACATCTCTGGAATCCGGATTTCTGTGGCGACATCGACATGGAGATCAAGCGCAACGGGCAGTGGTTCTACATGGGCACGCCCATCGGCCGTGCGCCGCTGGTGAAGCTGTTCAGCTCGGTCATGCGTCGCGAGGATGATGACTGCTATTACCTGGTGACGCCGGTGGAGAAAGTGCGCATTCGCGTCGAGGATGCGCCGTTTCTGATCACGCTGGTCGAGCAGATCGAGCGTGATGGCGCCAGCTTTGTGCAGCTCACCACGCAAACCGGCGATGTCGTGATTGCCGGCGAAGAGCATCCGATCTGGCTGGAGTATCGCGACGGCGAGCCGCATCCCTGCGTGCATGTGCGCGATCGCCTGCACGCGCTCATCGGGCGCAATGCTTATTACCAGATGATCGAGTGGGGCCAGCCCCACGCCGGCAGCGACGGCCGCCAGGAGCTGGTGTTGGCCAGCGCCGGCGCGTCATTCGTGATTGGGCATTTCTAAGCAGCGATGATCAAACGCACGGCATAAAGCGACATCTGCAGGCGATCCAGCGCCGCCAGACCATCGGCCACGCGCTGGCGCTGCGCCTCAACCTCGCTGGCACGCACCGACGGATTCACCGCCTGCAAAGCCAGCAAGCGCTGCAGCTCGCTGCCTTCCAGCTGCTGCCAAGCCTCGCGCGCCGTCACCAGCCATTGCGCGCCCTGCGCCTTGGCTTCCTTCTCGGCGCCATTGAGCAGGCCTTCGGCATCGTCGCGATGCGCCTTGATAACCGTGCGCGCCAGCTTGTTTTCCGGCACATCCAGCTGTTTCGCCAGCGATGCCGCTGCGACTTGCGGGGCCAGGTTGCGGCCCTTGTTATCGACTAATAATCGCAGCGGCTCGGCGGGCAGCACACGATCCAGCGCCAGGCCGGCCGGCGCCTGCGTGGTGGCCTGATACCAGGCTTCCAGCAGCAGCGTGCCCGGTTTCACGGATTTGTTGCGCAGAACGGCGACCTGAACGCTGCCTTGCGGCGCCGTCAGCATCCATTCCAGCACGCCCTGCACCATGGGATGCTCCCAGGTCAGGAACTGCCATTCCTCGTGGGCGAGGGCGGTGGCGCGGTCGGCGCAGACCGTCATGCCATCGGGGTCAAGGCCGGGGAAGGCGTCGATGAGCTGATGCTCGCCCGGCTGCAGAATCCAGGTGCGCGGCGAGCCGTGATCTTCAACATGTACGCCAAAGGCTTCCCAGGCCGCCAGCATGAAGTCGTCGAGTCGGGTGTCGGCATCTTGTGTCGCCAGCGCGGCAGCGAGCGGATCAGCCAGATCACGACGGCAGGACTGCAATTCGAGCAGCCTGTCGCGGCCCTCGGCCAGCTCATCTTCCAGCGTTTCGCGCAGGGCAATCGCCTTCTCGATCAGCGCATCGAGATCAGCCTCAGCGGCCGACGGTCGCAGCAGCGGCTTGAGTTCGTCGAGATAATGCTCGTGGACGGTCGGCGCCGTGGGCGAGCAGCGGGCGAACACGGCCAGCGCTTCCTGATACCAGCGCAGCAGACGCGCCTGCGCCGAGCCGGCCAGAAACGGCACATGCAGCTGAATGGTTTCGGTCTGGCCGATGCGATCGAGGCGACCGATGCGCTGTTCGAGCTGATCGGGGTTGTCTGGCAGATCAAATAGCACCAGATGATGGGCAAACTGGAAGTTGCGACCTTCCGAGCCGATCTCCGAGCACAGCAGAATCTGGGCACCCATTTCCGGTTCGGCAAAGTAGGCGGCAGCCCGGTCACGCTCCAGCAGGTTCATGCCCTCGTGGAAAACGGCGGTGCGGATGCCTTCGCGCAAGCGCAGCCAGTTTTCCAGCGCCTCGGCGATGGGCGCGGTGCGGGTGATGAGCAGGCATTTGTCACGCTTGTGCGACTTCAGCCAGGCGGCTAGCCAGGGCAGACGCGGGTCATCGGCCAGCCAGGTGTCTTCATCCACGCGCGTTTCCGGCCAGATGGCACCCTTGGCAATCCAGCCGGCATAGCTTTCCGGCACCGGCAGGCTGACCAGATGGCTGGTGCGCGCCGGGAAACCGCCGACAGCCGCACGCGTGTTGCGGAACAGGACGCGGCCCAGGCCGTGACGATCGAGCAGCGCCTTCAAGGCGGCCTCACGACCGGCGTCGCTGTCTAGCGCCAGGCTCATGTCCGGCAGCATCTGTTGCAGGCGATTGGCGATGGCCGCTGGCACTGCGTCAGTCAGCAGGGCATCGGCCAGATCGCGGGTATCGCGCCAGTTGTCGTGCTCATCCAGGAAGGCATCCAGCGATGGGTAGCGCGCCGGGTCGAGCAAATGCAGACGCGCGTAATGACTCTCAACGCCGAGCTGCTCCGGTGTTGCCGTGAGCAGCAGCAGGCCGGGAATATGCGCGGACAGCATGGACACGACTTCGTACTCGATGCTGGCATCATCCGGCGACCAGGCCAGGTGATGGGCTTCGTCAACCACCAGCACATCCCAGGGCGCTTCCACGGCGGAGGTGAGCAGATTCGGGTGGTCGGTCAGCAGCGACAGCGGTGCCAGCACCAGCTGCTCGGTCATGAACGGGTTGTCGCCGCCTTCGATCAGCGTGGCGCATCGTTCCAGATCAAACAGGCTGAAGGCGAGATTGAAGCGACGCCGCATTTCCACCAGCCATTGATGCACAAGGCTGTCCGGCACCAGAATGAGCACGCGCGAGGCGCGGCCTTGCTGCACTTGCGCATGCAAGATGAGGCCGGCTTCGATGGTCTTGCCGAGGCCAACTTCATCGGCCAGTAAGACGCGCGGATTCAATCGTTGCGCCACGGTTTGTGCGACAGACAGCTGATGCGGGATCAGGCCGATACGGGCACCCATCAGGCCGCGAGCCGGATTTTGCGCCAGTAGCTGCTGCTCACGGACGGCATTGAGACGGAGCTGGAACCATTGTTTGCCATCTACCTGTGCTGCCAGCAAGCGTTCGCGGGGCCGCGACAGGCGCAGATCGGCAGACAGACGCGTTTCCATCAGGTCCTTGATGTCGCCGTCATCGCTGCGCGCGCTGTAGCAAAACAGACCATGCCGTTCCTGTACCTGCAGCACGACCCAGCTTTTGCCATCGGCATCTTCAATGCGATCACCACTGCCAAACTGGATGCGCGTGAGCGGTGCATTGGCGCGCGCATAGACGCGAGTTTCTTCGCTGCGCGGAAAAAGCACGGTCATGGCGCGCGCATCCGCTTCCATGACAACGCCCAGACCCAGTTCGGGCTCGGCATCGGATATCCAGCGCTGCCCAAGGGCAGGAGTGTTATTTTTCATGGGTTTGGCGTGCTTTCACGATAAAATGGATAAGAAATTTTCAGGTGCTTCATAGTGCATGCGCTGGCCACTGGCAGGATGATCAAACGCCAGCTCGCAGGCATGCAGGCAGAGTCGCGGGCTGGCTTGCTGCCATTCGGAAGGCGCATACAGGCTGTCACCGAGAATGGGATGACCAATGGCCTGAAGATGCACGCGCAACTGATGAGTGCGACCCGTAAACGGTTCCAGCGACACCAGCGTGCAACCCTGACGATGCTCCAGCACCTGCCACAGCGTCCGCGCCGGTTTACCGTTGACCGCATCGACAACCTGGCGCGGCTTGATTTCGGGGGCATAACGCATCGCCAACTCGATTTCGCCGCTGTTCTGCTGCATCTCGCCAGCCACCAGCGCGACATAGCGCTTGTCTACGGTGCGGGCCTGAAACTGTTTGCCGAGATGGCTGATGGCAGCTTTGTGCCGGCCAAAAACCATCACGCCAGAGGTATCGCGGTCTAGTCGGTGGACGGCATGAATTTGGGGGTCGTGAGCTTGCAGGCGGGTCAGGATGCTGTCGTGCTTGTCTTCGCCAACGCCGGGAACGCTGTGCAAGCCGGAGGGTTTGAGCAGAACCACGCAGTCGGCATCCACATGGAGCAAATCGAGACCCGGGCAAGGGCAGTGCAGTGCAGGCGTGAGGGTCTCGTTCATGGCGCGGATTGTACTGAAAACCGGCGTAATTGCGCAGGACATTTGCGCGCCCGGCGTAAGAATCTCGTCTTATCCGTGATGATGCGCCTGCAATGCCATGGGAATGCCAGTTTGTGCCAAGCCATCCTGCGCGAGCCAGGCGCGTGTTTGCTCACATGCTCGTGCGGCCATTTCTGTGGTTTGCGAGAAGTCAAAGACTGAGACATTGAGCGGACACAGGCTGGGCACAATCACGATATGCACCTGCTGCTGGTAGAGCCCCACATCGCGCACCAGCTGTCGCATGCTGAGCAGATTGACGACATGCAAAGCACGCCCGCTCAGGCTCGACGGTGCGACAGCGCTGGCGCAGCCAAAGCCGGTCGGCAGCACGACAATTCGTGTGGCGCCCAAACTGATGGCGCTGGCGATGGGAGTATTGCAAGCCACACTGCCATCCACCAGCCAGTGCTCTCCACGCCGGACTGATGGAAACACCACGGGAATGGCGGCGCTGGCCAGCAGCGCGGAAGCCGCCGGACCATCGGAGAGCAAAACCTCGGCACCTGTCAGCAAGTCTGTGGTCATGATGTGAAGTGGTATGCCGGCCTGCTCGATACGCTCGAAAGGCAAAGCTCTCGCGATCAGCCGTTGCAGCGCATCAGGCTCCAACAAGTGCCCTTGCCTTGACCACAAGGCGCGAAGGCCGGAAAAGAGCGTGAGCGGAAAGACATCCTCACGCCGCAAGGATGCCCAAATTTGCAGGAGTTGCTGCGCACCAGCCACCGTGGGAAATGCTGAGAAATAGGCGCTGTTGATGGCACCAACAGACGCGCCAAGAATGAGGTCAGGCTGCTCGCCAGCCTCTGCCAGCGCCTGCAACATGCCGACTTGAACCGCACCTAGGCTGCCGCCACCGGCCAGAACCCAGGCTGTTTTTTCTTGTGCCATGGTGAATCTCCTTGCAGGACATCCTGCAAGGGTTGGACGCAGCCATGGTGATTTCGTTACGCCGTCCGAAAATGCCGTCGCGCCAGCAGGATGGCGATGAACTGCAAGCCGGCACTGACAAAGAAGGTCGCGCCCATGCGCCAGTCATGCTCGGGCAGATGCGAGACCATGCCCAGCAATGGCGTACCGATCAGCGGTGCCACTACCGTGGTCAGACTGGCAATCGAATTCAGCGCGCCCTGCGTCAGGCCTTGCTCGGTTTCATGCGCGGCCTTGGAGATGATGCCTTGCAGCGCCGGCGATGCTGTGAACGACAGCATATTGGCCGAGATCAGCAGATACAGCATCCAGCTCTGATCAATCAGACCGTAACCGATGGAGGCGCACATGGCCGAAGTCATCGCCATCAGTGCCAGACGCTTTTCGCCGAAACGCTTGAGCAGCGGCCCCATAAACACGCCTTGCGCCAGCACGGCCATCAGCCCGACCAAGCACAGCGCGATGCCGTTGTCTGAGGGTTGCCAGTGAAAGCGGAAGCTGGTGTAGAGCACCCAGGTCGTCTGCAAAATCCATTGCGCCAGCAACACCAAGGTGTACACCACAATCAGCAAGCCGATGCCATGCAGGCTGGAGAGATGCTTGAGAGCGCCAAAGGGATTGGCCTGGCTGAGTCGAATCGGGCGGCGACGCTCGACCGGCAGCGACTCCGGGAGCACGAACCAGCCATAAAGCCAGTTCAGCAAGGCCATAGAGGCGGCAATCCAGAATGGCAGGCGCAGGTCGCCATCAGCCAAAAGCCCGCCCAGTGCCGGCCCGACAATAAAGCCGAGGCCGAACGCCGCACCAATGGCGCCAAAGCCCTTGCTGCGCTCCGCCGGCGTGGTGATGTCGGCCACATAAGCATTAGCCACCGTAAAGCTGGCGCTGGTGCCGCCACTGATCACGCGTGACAGCAACAGCACGGTCAGCGAGTGCGTGGTGGCCGAGACCAGATAGGCAATGCCCAGCCCGAAGATGGACAACAACAGCACCGGGCGACGACCGTAGCGGTCGCTGAGCGCGCCCAGCATCGGCATCGCCAGGAACTGGGTCAGCCCGAAGGTCACCATCAGCGCGCCATACCAGTACGACTGCAAGTCCGACGACCCGGCCAGCTCGCCAACCAGTGACGGCAACACCGGCAGCATCAGGCCGATACCCAGCACATCCACAAAAACGGTAATCAGAATGAAGGGCAAACTAGCCTTGTAATGACGCATGCGGGGGGTCCTGATGTGCTTAAGCTCGTCGGAGTGTAGAGCCGGCGAGCTCAATTTGCACAGGCTTGATTTGCACAGGAAAGGCTCAGGAATAATCCTTCAACAGCTCTCGCGCTGCCGCGCCATCGGCGGCAAATTTTCGGCGCAAGTCGTCAGCCAGCAGCTGCTCAAGCTTGCCGCCAATCAGCGGAACGCTGACTTTCAGCGTGAAATTCAGATCCTGGATGCACTCGCTTCCTTTGTCGTGCAGTGACATGGCGCATTTGATCGTGACCGGGATGCCCTTGAACTGGATATCCAGCGTGCCGGTTTTTGTCTTCAAGTCCCAGGTATCTGTCTGCACGATGGTGATTTGCTCCGGCACCAGCTTCTTCGCGAACGCAGGCACCGGCGCTTCCACGGCGACCTGACGGCTGGTGGTGATGCTGAACTTGTCATCCGCCTTAGTGCATTCAAGCACTTCGATATTAGTAGCCCCTACCTTTTTGTATTTATTCAGAAAATAGGACTTGTCTGTAAACATCTTGAGCACAACATCGGTGTTTTTCGCGTGCGTATTCTGTTCGGTGTATTGCATGGATTTTCTCTCTTCTAAGAATGAAATGGCGCTTAACGCGCTTCGATCTTGCGCAGCTTCATGATCAGTTTAACAACGCCGACATAAGCGGTGGGCATGAGCCGGGCCAAAATGTCTTGCGCGCCGCCATCGCTGATCATGATGCGGCCGGTGTTGTTGCGTATGCCCTTGAGAATCGTCTGCGCCGCTTGGAAGCGCGACACACCTTTCTGTAGATCTTCGTGAAAGCGCTTCGTGCTGGCGTTGTGATGATCGGCATTGAGCGTGATGTTGGTGGCAACCGCACCCGGATGCACGGTGTGCACCGTGACATGATTGATGCCACGAATCTTGTGCTCTGCGCGCAGGCTGTCGGTAAAGCCGCGTACGGCAAACTTGGTGGTGCAATACGGCACCAGATACGGCAGCGCCAAAATGCCCTGCGAGCTGGACAGGTTCACAATGGCAGCTTCCGGTCGCTTCAGCAGATGCGGATAGCAGCGCTGCGTCGTGTGAATCACACCCCAGTAGTTGATGTTGGTGATCTTCTCGAAGTCAGCCTCGCTGGCCTCCTCAAAGGTCAGATCGCCAAGCGCAATACCGGCGTTATTGATCAGGATGTCGATGTGCCCGAATTCGGCCAGCACATTATCCACGAAGCGATTGATGGCCTGCTTGTCGCCAATATCGACCTGCTCGCTGTAGCTTCTGACGCCGTACTGCGCGATCTCCTGCGCGGTCTTGTCGAGATTGGCGATATCGCAAAACGCCACATGCGCGCCAGCCTTGGCCAGTTCATTCACCAGCGCATTGCCGATGCCATTGCCGCCGCCACCGGTAACGATGGCAACCTTGTCTTTAAAATTCTTCATGTTGTTTCCTGTGCTCAGGAGTAAGTGTGGTGGTCAGGCTTGAACGCCTGCGCCATCTGGCGATAGGTAAAGCTGAAGCCGGGGAACATGGCCACGACATGGCCGCTCTTGCTCTGATACCAGCTCTGGCAACCACCGGTTTTCCACACGGTCTTTTCCATTTCGGCATGGATCATCTGCGTGTAATCCGCCTCGGCCTCAGGCGTCACCTCAATGGCGCGGACATTTTTCTGCTTGAGCGTGGCGATGCTCTTCATGATGTAGCTCATCTGTGCCTCGATGACAAAAATCGCCGAAGTATGGCCGATGCCGGTATTCGGGCCTGTCACCACGAACAGGTTCGGGAAGCCGGGGATGCTGGTGCCCAGATAGGCACGCGGGAACTGCTCCCAAAACTTGCCCAGCGTCTGGCCTTCACGACCGATCACCGGATAGGAAATCACGCCGTCCGTAGCGTCATAACCCGTCGAATAGACAATCAGATCGACATCCAGCTGCTGACCATCCTGCGTCAGAATGCCGGTTTCGTTGATGGCGCTGATGCCCTGATCGCGCGTGTAGAGCGAGGCATTCTTGCCGGCAAGGGCAGGGTAGAGCGTGTTTGACAGGATGATGCGCTTACAACCGATGGTGTAATCCGGCGTCACCTTGGCGCGTAGCACAGGATCAGGAATCTGCTTCTTGATATGTCGCAGCGCCGCTTTCTGCGCGACCAGATTGAGCATCTGCTTGGAATACTTGAAGCCGATGACGCGGCTTTCCAGCGACCAGTAAATGATGCTGCGGAGTGCCTTGTACAGCGGTTTGATGCCCAGCAACTGACGCTCGAATTTGTTGAAACGCTTGTCCGGGCGCGGCAGCACCCAATGCGGCGAACGCTGGAACACATGCAGGTGCTGAACTTTCCCCGCGATGGCCGGAATCACCTGCGCCGCGCTGGCACCGCTACCGATGATGGCAACACGCTTACCGGCGTAATCGTAGCTGTGATCCCAGTTATTAGTGTGGAACGACTTGCCCTTGAAACTGTCGCGGCCGGGGAAATTCGGCGTGACCGGCGTGCTCAGCGGGTCCGAGGCATTGATCAGAGTCTGCGCGCGGAAAGTACCCTTGGTTTCAGTTTGCACATCCCAGGACTGGCTGGCTTCATCCCAGGTCACGCTCAGCACATTGGCGTTCGTTTCGGTCTTGGCGCGCAGGCCGTACTTGTTCACCACATGATTGGTGTATTCCTCCAGCTCCGCCTGCTCGGCGAACATCTGGCTCCATTTATACGGCTCGGACGAGATGGAGTAGAGCGGCGATTGCACATCCACGGCCGCACCAGGATAGCTGTTCTGGCACCAGGTGCCGCCCATGAAGTCACGGCGTTCCAGAATCAGGAAGTCCGAAATGCCCATTTTGCTCAGGTTGATGGCCGCGCATTGACCGCCAAATCCACTGCCAATGATGATGACTGAATACGATTTCATACTGCATTACTCCAGGATGCACGGACTCGGCCCGCGCGACGCATTTGACGACACATGACATCACTTTACATTTGACGACGAGTGATGTCAAATGTGGCCATGAAAAAAGATAAATATGTCTCCGAGACAGGTCGGCCATACGCCGGCGAAAGCCCTGGCGAACGCGTGCTGCGTCGTCGCCAGCAATTTCTCGATGCCGGGCTGGTGCTGTTCGGCAGCATAGGCTACCGCGCCACGACGGTGCGAACGCTGTGCAAGCAGGCCAAGCTCACGGATCGCTACTTTTACGAATCCTTCACCAGCACAGAGGATTTGCTGGTTGAGGTCTATCGGAACTGCTTGGATGAATTGCAGCGCAAGGTACTGCAGGCGATTTCCGCCGAGCGTTCGTCAGATGATCTGGATGCGTTGGTCAAAGACGGGTTGGATGCGTTTTTCGCGGGCGTTGAGGATGCGCAAGCAGCCCGTGTGATCTGGCTGGAAATTCTCGGCGTCAGCCCGCGAGTCGATCAAATCTACAACGCCGGCATCAACGGCTTTGCCACGCTGTTTCTCGGGCTTGCGCGAAATCTGTACCCGCGCTGGAGCATTGGCGACGAAGAAGGTCAGATCATTGCGCTGGCCGTGATCGGCGCGGTCAGCCAGTCGGCCATGGGCTGGCTGCTCAGTGACTACAAG
>CALEYY010000018.1 GCA_937928295.1 uncultured Moraxellaceae bacterium | reverse complement strand
CCCGTTTCTCGGCGAAGCCTTTTCCTTGCCCGAGCTGGTCGCCGGCAGCGGCGAGCGCGTGCAGATTCATCTCGCGAAAAGTCGCAAAACCATCTCTGTGCCCGCCGGCGAGCCACTGCTGAGCGCCTTGGAAGCGGCCGGGATTCAGCCGGCTCACGGTTGTCGTCGCGGCATTTGCAACACCTGCGCCTGCCCGAAAAGCAGCGGCACAACGCGCAATATTCTGACGCAGGAAGAACAGCACGAATCGGTCTCTGGCTTGCGTCTGTGCATTAGCGCCGCTTGTTCAGACTTGACCATAGACCTTTAATTTATTTCAGGAATGACATGATGAAAGCTTCACTCAAACGCACCCTCTCCGCCCAGGAACTCGACCAGCTCGCCGCCGAGCTGGATGCCGTGCGCGCCCGCGCCATGGCCGATGTTGGCGAAAAGGATGCGCGCTATATCCGCCGTGTGGTCGCGCTGGTGCGCTACAGCGCCTTTGCCGGCCGTGCCCTGCTCATGCTCAGCTTCTTCCCGCCGGCCTGGGTGCTGGGCACGCTACTGCTGGCGCTGTCGAAAATCGTGGAAAACATGGAGGTCGCGCACAATGTGATGCACGGCCAGTACGACTGGATGGGCGACCCCAGCCTAAACGGCCAGACCTATGAATGGGATCTGGTCGGCACCAGCGACAACTGGCGCAGCTCGCACAACTTCATGCATCACACCTACACCAACATCAAGGGCATGGATGACGATGTGGGCTACGGCGTACTACGCCTGTTCCCAGAGCAGCGTTGGAAGCCGCACTACCTGTTCCAGCCCTTCTACGCCGTGATCTTTGCGCTGCTGTTCCAGTGGGGCATCGCCATTCAGGAACTGCGCCTGGGCCAGCTCTTCAGCGGCAAGAAGTCCAAGGAAAAGTTCGCCGAAGAGTTCGCGCCGGTAAAACGCAAAATGCGCCAGCAGATGCTCAAGGACTATGTGTTCTTCCCGCTGCTCGCCGGCCCGTTCTTCCTGCCGGTACTGGCCGGCAACTTTGTCGCCAACGGCATCCGCAACATCTGGACCTATTCGATCATTTTCTGCGGCCACTTCACCCGGGATGCCGAGATTTTCGCGAAAAGCGTGCTGAAAGATGAAAGCCGTGGGCACTGGTACATGCGCCAGATCAAGGGCTCATCGAATCTGGAAGGCGGCAAGCTGCTCAATCTGCTATCTGGCAACCTCAGCCACCAGATCGAGCATCACCTGTTCCCGGATGTGCCTGCCTGGCGTTATGCCAGCATGGCCAAGGATGTGCGTGTGATCTGCCAGCGCCACGGCCTGCACTACAACACCGGCTCGTTTGTGAAACAGGCCGGCCAGGTGACCTGGCGCATCCTGCGCTATGCGTTTCCGTCGGGCACGGTGGCCCCGGTCTACTCCAGAGCCTGAGCAGGCAGCACTTTTGCAGGAACCACGGGCAGCACAATGCTGGACGGATGCTCGGCATCGCTGTAGATGCTGAGCACGCCGGCGGCCGATTGCGAAAGGTCCGTCGCCGGCATCAGGCCAAACGGGAAGTTGCTGGCACCCACTGAAATGCGCAGCTGATGGCCTTTCTTGATCAGCGCGCTGGTCGGGAATATTTCTACCGGCACCTTGACCAGATTGCCGCTGCCCACCGCCTCGACGGTCTCGGCCGTGAACGGATGCCAAGGCTGGATCATCTCGCCGTTCAAATAGCGCGATTTGCTGGTCGTCACTGCCCGCAGCGAGGCTGTCTGAATACCGCTGGACAATGCCCTGGCCTTGCCATCCGGGCCGAGGTCGGAAACGCGCACCACCAAGCCGGCATTCTGCGCCGTGGTGGACATCCAGATATCCGCCTGGATGGGGCCGTTGATGTACATATCCTCGGTCAGAGCCGCCGTGTCGAAGGTCGCTTCCAACACTTGCGCGGTATTGTCTTCATACCAGCAGGGCAAGGGCACATAGCCCGTGAGGCCCAGGGATATCTGCAAGGTGCTTTCCGAGCAGAGGCCATTGGCGGGCTGCTGCAGCACGGTCGCCGGTGCGGCATCGGCCGGTGGCTTCGTGCGGCTCAGGCCGCCACCGGGCTGGGCGAAATAGCGTTGCGCGCTGGCTTGCGGGTGCGGCCAGTCCACGCTGCTGACGAAATGCTCGTGCCCCCAGACCCATTGCGTGACATTGGGCAGCGTTTCGGCACCGTTATTGATGTTCTTGAGGTAGCGGTCAAACCACATCAGCGCGATGTGATCCAGCGCTGGCACGCCCTCCAGCGGCAGCCCTTCCCCGGTTGCCGCCTGCAAATGATGCCAGGGGCCGATCAACAGCTTGGTCGTGGTGTGATTCTTCAGGGCTTCGTAGTTCAGCGGCTCGCTGCGCTGGAAAATGTCGTGCAAACCACCCACGATAAAAGTGGGCACGCGCAGGCCTTGCGACACTTCCAGCGGGGCTTTGGCAGCCCAGTAATCGTTGTCGTAGGCTGAGTCTGGCTGGCCGGCCAGCACGCCGATCGTGCGCGGCACAACAAAGCTGCTCAGGCCCAGCATGTGCTCCACGACTGCCGTGAGGTATTGATCCGGCTCCTGATAAAAGCTCGGGTTCAGCGTCGCCAGCACCGTCACCGCGCCCATCCAGGCTGGCAGGAAAGCAGCACTGGCCTGACCACCCACAAAGACGACATCCCGGTAAATGTCGCCATGCGGCACGATGGGAAACACCGCCTTGATCGCCGGATGGCCGTGACTGGCGGCCAGCACGGCGGTGGTCGCTGTGGCAGAGATGCCCCACATGCCGATCACGCCATTGCTCCAGGGCTGCTTCACCACCCAGTCCAGCACTTGCGTGTAGTCCTGCTGCTCACGGGCACTGAACGGGTCCCAGCCACCGCCGGAGCGGCCGGTGCCGCGCACATCCACCAGCGCGTGGTTGTAGCCTCGGCGCACGAAGTACTGATTGATGCCGCCACCCAGCGGCACCGTGTCGCCAAAATTCTTGTTGTAGGGCGTGAAGGTGACGATGGTCGGCAGCGGGCTGCCGGCCGGCGTGCCGTCGGCCTGCGTCGGGCGCACCAGGAAGATCGTGATTTCCACGCCATCGTCCATCACCACGCGAATGTTTTCCTCGGCGACGCTGCCGGCGAACTGCTCGGGCGGATCGTAATCGCGCCATTGGCCATCGGCGTTTGTGCTGATCGGCAAGTTCGCTTGGCTGGCGGCTTGGCGCGAGCCCAGGGTGGTCCAGCCGGATGCTGTTGCTTCGGTGCGTGCGTCAGTGCCCGCCACCGTTGCCGTGGGTGTGCTTTCGTTGCAGGCCGCCAGCGCGAGGCTCAGCAAACTGATGGAAAGATAGTTTTTTGCAGACATGTCATGCCCTCGAACAAATCGCCGGTGCCGTGGCGAGAGGAGATTGAACATCGAGAAGACCGGCCGATGACTCGTCCGTCATGTATACACTTGGATGCAAGCAATGTATCCAAGTGTATACTTCCGTGTCAAGAGACCTTAAAGTAGCCCGCATGCAAATCGAAACCATCGCCTCATCACAGCCCGCCCCCGACATGGCCGACGGCAAACGCCGCCTCATCGATGCCGCGTTGCGCCTAGCCGCGCAAGGCAGTTCGCTATCGTCGCTGGGTCTGCGTGAGCTGGGCCGCGAGGCCGGGCTGAACCACAACACCTTCTACCGCCACTTCAGCAACACCGACGAACTGGGCGCGGCGGCGGTGCAGGAAGTCGCCCGCGATGTGATGGCGGCGATGAAAGACATCCGGCGCAATGCGGCGAAGCATGCCGATGCCACAGTGGGTGCCGCCGAATATTTCTTTGATTTTGTCTTGCAGCATCCCCAGCTGTTTATTGTGGGTTTGCGCGAACTGCACAGCGCCGGCACCGCCATGCGCAAGACACTGCAAGAGGTGATTCACGCCATTTCCGTGGAGAGCGTGGAGCAGATTGTGTCGCTGCAGCTAGCTCCCGGCCTGAGCCAGGAGGCGCTGCTGCAGGTCACCTCGGCCATCACCCACTACCTGTTTTATCGCTCGCTAGACTGCATTGAACAGCCGCAAGCGCGCGAACAGATCGTGGCTGAAACCGTGCACTTCATGCGGGCACAGTTTCTGGGCATGGGCGCACTGCAGGGACATTGATTGCAAGGGAGCTCCATCCGCAGAAATAAAAATGCCAGGGGATAAGCCCTCAGATAGATCTGATGCCATGCACCAGCAAGTGCCGGCGCGTCATTCCCAACTTCGCAAAAATCTGGTGCAGATGAGTCTTCACCGTCGCTGCGCTGATGCCTAGTTCGCGAGCAATCTCCTTGTTGCTCAAGCCCTTGCATGCAGCGCTTGCAACATCCTGCTCACGCCCCGTGAGTCTGCCTGCTTTGCCCTGAAGGTGTTCAGACATGGTTATGCTTGGTGGCGCCGGTCTTGTACTCGCGTAGGCATGCGCAAGTATTGTGTGCGGAACCCAGTAATCGCCAGTTTCGATTGCGCGGAGCGCGTTTTCACAAAGCTCTGCATCTGCGTATGTTGGCAAACAACCATGGCCACCGGCAGTCAGCACCGCAATCATGGCAGACTCATCCCAAGCACTTGCAAACATCAAATAACGCGCCTCAGAGCTGCAACGGATCAGCTCCCGTAGGAGTATGTCTGGGCGATATGAACCGGTATCGATCAATACGATGCTGGGCTGCAACTGACGAATCAGCACAGCCGCATTGGCAAGACTGCCATCGGCCAGCAAGCAGCTGTCTGAGAGCAGCGTCGCCAGAGTCTGGCGGATGCGAAGTGAGAACAGGTGGTCATCACTGAGCACCAAGTAGACAACAAGCAGGTTGCGACGATCCATGGCGCCCTCCCATCGGGCTTATGGCAGCCCGTCTGGCAGTTCAAGCTAGTTACAAGGAGCTCACTTTACCCCTACATCTTATGGCCTAGGCCATCAGGGCGATGGACGGTGGTATCTGATGGCATGAATATCGCCAAAAGCAGGCGCCAAGCCTTGTGCTTATGCCAGCCTGCGACTTAATCAAGGAGCGATATCATGAAAAGAATCTTGTGGCTGGCCAGTGCAGCACTCTGCTCCGCCAGCTTGGCGCAAGCCGGCAATGTACAATTCAATAAAGGGCCTATCTGCTCGGATGGCGGACTTGTCGCCACCTGCTCGGCCAAATTGACAGGGCTTGGCAATGGCGATATCGACATCAGTCTAGCTGTGCTATCAGAGCCGGTAGCGGTGACAACACTGTGCAAGAACCCCAAGGGCAAGGCATCTCCAGGGCAAAACCCGGCAGCAATTACTGATGTCGGTGGAGATACTCATATCGATGCCAGCAAAATCAAAAATGGATCTCTGAGCTTCAGCCTCAGTACCGATGTACCGCCAACACCCACCTGGCAAGAGGCCGGATGCCCTTCCAGCCAGTGGTCAAGCAG
This sequence comes from uncultured Moraxellaceae bacterium, assembly GCA_937928295.1. Lineage (GTDB taxonomy): Bacteria > Pseudomonadota > Gammaproteobacteria > Pseudomonadales > Moraxellaceae > Perlucidibaca. The sequence goes on along the minus strand of CALEYY010000018.1, from coordinate 17,025 downwards.
TATCAACGATGTCCTATTCGAGGGCGAAACCTTGCAGCTGTCTGTTTATCAAGGAGGCATCAAGGTGGCTGAGCAGTTCTTTACTTTCCCCTGAGATGACACGAGACTCCGGCAGCAAATACGGGGGCTTCTCGCTTAACTTCCGGGCGATCGTTGATCGCCCAGCCTACTTACTCGCTCTGAAAAGACTGACTCTGCAGGTAGTTCGGCAAGCCCAGCTTGGCGATCAGATCCTGCTGCGTTTCCAGCCAGTCGATGTGCTCTTCGGTATCTTCCAGAATCAGTAAAAGCAGATCACGGCTCACATAATCGCGAGCCAGCTCGGCGGCAGCGATACCATCCTTCACGGTGATTTGCGCTGCTTTTTCCAGCGCCAGATCGGCACCGAGCATCTCCGGCGCATCTTCGCCGATCATGATCTTGTGCATGTCTTGAATATTGGGCAGGCCATCGAGCATGAGAATGCGGTCGATGAGCTTGTCGGCGTGCTTCATCTCGCCGATGGATTCCTCGTACTCCTTCTTCGCTAGGCGCTCGAAGCCCCAATGGCGATACATGCGTGCATGCAGGAAATACTGGTTGATTGCGGTGAGTTCGTTCTTCAGCTGCTGATTGAGCAGTGCAATGACCGCCTTGTCGCCCTTCATGTTCGCCATCCCGATGCTGTTTTCGTACGCGATTTATAGCACGGGCTGCCAGTGTTGGGGAGCTTGCGACAAGCGCATCACGGCATCAGCGCTCAGCGCCTCCTGCCAGACGGTTTCGGCAAAGTCACGGCAGGCGCCGCAGCAAGTCGCCAAGCCGGTGGCCTGCTGCAACTGGGCAAAGCTCTGCTCGCCGCTCTGCGCAGCCTTGCGAATGGTGCGATCCGTAATGCCGTGACACAAGCAAACATACATGGACTGATACCTTTGACAGGATGAGATCAGATGCCAATAGTAAATGAGATAGATTCGTATTTGCAAGTAGCTTGTGCGCAGAGTGATCAAGCTTGGTTATCATGCGCGCCATGACTTTTTGAGGATGCAAACATGGCAGCATTAGCGTTTATCGGACTGGGCAACATGGGCTACCCGATGGCCGGACATTTGCAGCGCGCCGGCCATGATGTCACGGTATGGAATCGCACCACAGCAAAAGCACACGCCTGGGCCGCAAGCTACGGGGGCCAAGTCGCAGCCAGCCCCGCTGCTGCTGCCAGAAGTGCTGACATTGTGCTGACCTGCGTCGGTCGCGATGACGATCTTGCACAAGTCCTGCAGGGCCCGGAAGGCATTCTGGCAGGCTTGCGAGACCATGCTCTGCTGATCGACCATTCCACCGTTTCTGCTGACATCTCGCGAAAAATTGCACGCGAATGGCTCAGGCCAGCGCAGGCATTTGTCGATGCTCCGGTCTCCGGCGGCCAGCAAGGTGCCATCAATGGCCAGCTCAGCATTTTCTGCGGCGGCGATGCCAGCGCAGTGGCAAAGGCTCAGCCCGTGCTTGCCGCGTATGCCAAGGCACAGGCTCATGTCGGCCCCGCAGGCAGCGGCCAACTGGCGAAGATGGTCAATCAGATCTGTGTCGCAGGCGTCATCCAGGGTGTTGCCGAGGGCATGCTTTTCGCGCAACAGGCAGGGCTCGATGTCGCGCAGGTCATGGGGCTCGTGGCTCAGGGTGCCGGATCATCCTGGCAGCTGGCCAATCGTCACACCACGATGATTGCAGGCCAATACGAACATGGCTTTGCCGTGGACTGGATGCGCAAGGATCTCGATATTGTCGAAGCCGAAGCCGCTCGCATGGGCCTTGACCTGCCGCTGACACCACAGATCAATGATTTCTATCGTGATGTGCAGGCAATGGGTGGCGGACGCTGGGATACCTCCAGCCTGCTCAAGCGCTTGCAAGAAATTGCAGCAACTCATGCAGCAAGCACTGGAAAGCTCGCCTGATTTAAGCTTCAATCGGGCGCCTCGGGATTGCATCCGACCAATTCGCACCTACCCTCAAGAAGGATAAAAAATGAAGTTCCAGTCGCGTCTGTTAACGCTTGCCATCGCCTCCCTTGCTCTCGCTGCCTGCAACAATCCGTTCAGCAGCAAAGCCAAGCTAGATACCGATACCCAGAAATTCAGCTATGCCATTGGTGTTGATATCGGCCGCTCGATGGAGCCAATCCGCTCTGATATCGATCTCGCTGCCCTGCAGCAGGGCCTGCAGGATGTGCAGGAAAAGAAGGAACTGGCGCTCAACGACGAAGAGCGTAAGAAGATTCTGACCACGATGGCGCAACAGCTGCGTGAAAAGAAAATGAAGGAAATGGAAGCCAAGGGCAAGTCGGCCACAGACGCCGGCAGCAAGTACCTGGCTGACAATGGCAAGCGTGCTGGCGTGACTACCACGGCCAGCGGCCTGCAGATTGAAACGCTGAAGGCCGGCACAGGCGCCAAGCCGGCCGCGACCAGTGTTGTCACCGTGCACTACAAGGGCACACTGACCAATGGCACTGTCTTCGACAGCTCCTACGATCGTGGCCAGCCAGCCACCTTCCCGCTCAACCAGGTTATTCCGGGTTGGACCGAAGGCGTTCAGCTGATGCAGGTCGGTGGCAAGTACAAGCTCTACATTCCGGGCAACTTGGCTTACGGCCCGCAGGGTTCGGGCGAGAAGATCGGCCCCAACGAAACGCTGGTGTTCGAGATCGAGCTGCTGAAGATCGAAGGCTGATCAGCCTTCAGTATGGGAGGCTCTTTGCTTAGGCAATGAGCTTCCCAGCACAAAAAAGTGGCAAAAGAAAACCGGCGAAAGCCGGTTTTCTTATTTGAGCATTTGCGAGGTGCGCCACCCTGAGGCAGCGCACCTGCGGCATTAACGCTCGATGATAGCAACCACGCCCTGACCACCAGCGGCGCAAACCGAGATCAGGCCACGGCCCGAACCCTTCTCGCTGAGGATCTTAGCCAGTGTGGCCACGATACGACCACCGGTAGCAGCGAACGGATGACCAGCGGCCAATGACGAACCGTTGATGTTGAGCTTGCTGCGATCGATCGAACCCAGCGGAGCATCCAGACCCAGACGCTCCTTGCAGAAGGTGGGATCTTCCCAGGCCTTCAGCGTGGACAGTACCTGCGAAGCGAACGCTTCGTGAATTTCGTAGTAGTCGAAATCCTGCAGCGTCAGACCACGACGAGCCAGCATGCGCGGCACGGCGTAGGCCGGGGCCATCAGCAGGCCTTCTTTAGCGTGCACGAAGTCAATCGAAGCGACTTCGCCATCGATGAAGTAAGCCAGGATCGGCAGATTGTTGGCGTTGGCCCACTCCTCCGATGCCAGCAGCACCACCGAGGCGCCATCGGTCAGCGGGGTCGAGTTGGCGGCGGTCATGGTGCCGGTCTCACGATCGCCGAAGCAGGGCTTCAGGGTCGACAGCTTTTCCAGGCTGGCTTCCGGGCGCAGGTTCTGGTCGCGCTTGAGGCCGAGGTACGGCGTGATCAGGTCGTTGAAGAAACCACGCTCGTAGGCAGCGGCCAGCTTCTGGTGGCTGGCGATGGCCAGCTTGTCTTGCTCTTCGCGCGGAATCTGCCATTCAGCGGCGGTGATGGCTGCATGGTCGCCCATGGCCAGGCCGGTGCGCGGCTCGCCGTTACGCGGGAACGACGGAATGAAGTGCTTCGGACGCAGCTTGGTGGCGGCCTTGAGGCGATCGGCCGGGGTCTTGGCGCGGTTGAGTTCGAGCAGCACGCCACGGAGGCCGTCGCTGAGGGCCATCGGGGCATCGGAAGTGGTATCGACGCCGCCGGCAATGCCGGAATCGATCTGGCCGAGGGCGATCTTGTTGGCCACCAGAATGGCGGCTTCCAGGCCAGTACCGCAGGCTTGCTGGATGTCGTAAGCCGTGGTTTGCGGGTCGAGCTTGGTGCTCAGCACACACTCACGGGTCAGGTTGAAGTCGCGGCTGTGCTTGAGCACGGCACCGGCAACCACTTCACCAATGCGCTTGCCACCGAGGTTGCAGCGATCGACCAGGCCGTCAAGGGCGGCGGTCAGCATGTCTTGGTTGGATGCAGTGGCGTACACGCTGTTGGAGCGTGCGAACGGAATACGGTTGGCGCCGACAATGGCGACGCGACGAATGGTGGTCATGTGAAACTCCTGTTGATTACACCTGTCACGCTAGCACAAGCGTGCTACAGGTCATTGGCCGAAATGCAGCAAATGCGATGGCTTGCGGCAAACTTTGTCGCGCCTGCCTTTGTTAGTCTGCGTTGACGGCATGGTAGCGATTTGTTGCGCGCGCGTCAGCACTCGCCAATTCCTGTTGAATTGTCTAGTCTCCGCACACCTGCGACCCGATGTCGCCAGAATCTTCCGACTTGTGTCGTTTTTCACGACCAAGTCTTGGCTGTTATACCTGTTGCGTTTTACCTATTGAGAGGACCTCATCATGAGCGATCGTTATATTGATTTTGTGAACTCCCCGCTGGGCCAACTGCTGGCCAAGAACCTCGGCCTGCCAGCGCCGCTGACGCTGGATCGTTTCAATCCGGCAGCTCCCGTCGTCAAGGGTGCTGTGCTGGTGGGTGCCGCAGCCGGCAGCGACCTGACCGCCGCCATCACGCAAGTGCTGGCCAATATCAAGGCCGAAGTTTTTGCTAGCGCCGACAGCAGCGTGCACGGCCTCGCCTCCGCCGCCGGTCTGGCGACGGTGTCTTACGCGCCGGCCGCCGAAGATGGCCAGAAATTCAAGGCACTGGTGTTTGATGCCTCCGGCATCAGCCGTTCCGACGACCTGAAAGCGCTGCACACCTTCTTCAGCCCGGTCATTCGCAAGCTCGCCAGCTCGGCGCGCATCATCGTCATCGGCCGTACGCCGGAACTCTGCGACAACCCGAAGCACGCGACTGCCCAGCGCGCCCTCGAAGGCTTTACCCGTGCCATCGGCAAGGAAGCCAAGAAAGGCGCAACCGCTCAGGTGGTCTATGTGGCACCGGGCGCCGACGCCGGTCTGGAGTCGACACTGCGCTTCTACATCTCGCCGAAGTCGGCCTATGTTTCCGGCCAGGTCGTGCGCATTGCCGCCACCGGCATCGCCGGCGAAACACCGGACTGGAGCAAGCCGCTGGCCGGCAAGGTCGCGCTGGTCACCGGCGCATCGCGCGGTATCGGCGAAGCCATTGCACAGACGCTGTCGCGTGATGGCGCTCATGTCATCTGTCTCGATGTGCCGCAGCAGGAAGCCGACCTGAACAAGGTGGCCGGTGAAATCGGCGGTTCGGTGCTGGCTTTGGACATCACTTCGGCGGAAGCCCCGGCGCGCATTGCCGAGCATGTGAAGAGCGCCCACGGCGGTCTGGACATCATCGTGCACAATGCCGGTGTGACTCGCGACAAGACGCTGGCCAACATGAAGGACCAGCTCTGGAACATGGTCATCAACATCAACCTGTCGTCGGAAGAGCGCATCAACGACGAGCTGATCGCGCAGGACGCGATTCGTGCCAATGGCCGCGTCATCTGCGTGTCGTCGATCTCGGGCATCGCCGGCAACATGGGTCAGACCAACTATGCCGTGTCCAAGGCCGGCGTCATCGGCATGGTCAACAGCATGCTGCCGATCCTGCAGGCCAAGGGCATCACCATCAATGCCGTGGCACCGGGCTTCATCGAAACGCAGATGACCGCAGCGATTCCGTTCGCCATCCGCGAAGCCGGTCGTCGCATGAACTCGATGTCGCAGGGCGGCCTGCCAGTCGACGTCGCCGAGACCATCGCCTGGTACGCCAGCCCGGCCTCGAATGCCGTCAACGGCAACATCGTGCGCGTTTGCGGTCAGAGCCTGATCGGCGCGTAAGCGCTGGAGATTGAAAATGACTGTTCGTGAATTGAAATCTGCGCCGAATGCACTGGGCTTGTATGCCAAGGCCGTGCTAGGCGGCTTCAGCAAGAAAGGCAAGACGCTGCCGGCGCTGGAAGTGGTGTTGCGTGATCAGAGCATCGATCTCGCGCATCTCGCCGAGTACAACCGCACCTGCGGTTTCACCCTGCGCGACACCGTGCCGTCAACTTATCTGCATGTGCTGAGCACGCCGCTGCAGATGTGCGTGATGACCGATGCCGACTTCCCCTATGCCCTGCTCGGCCTGGTGCATGTGCGCAACACGATTGACCAGCTGCGTCCGGTCAATGTGCGCGAGCAAGTGACCTTCCGCACCCGGGTTGGCAACCTGCAGCCGCACGACAAGGGTGTGACCTTTGATCTGATCAGCGAAGCCTTTGTGGGCAACGAGAAGGTCTGGATCGATATCAGCACCTATCTGCGTCGTCAGGCGGTGGCGAAGACCGAAGGGACTGCGGGCGAGAAGCCGGCCAAGGCCGAGAAGATGACGCGCAGCATGCCTGCGGCGTCGTCGATCTGGGTGGTACCGAGCGACATCGGTCGTCGTTACGGCGCTGTCTCTGGCGATCGCAACCCGATCCATCTCTATGCCGCCACGGCCAAGCTGCTGGGCTTCCCGCAGGCGATTGCCCACGGCATGTGGAGCAAGGCAGCCTGCCTAGCGGCGCTGGATGGCCGCTTGCCGAATGCGTATCGCGTGGATGTGCAATTCAAGCTGCCGGTGCTGCTGCCGGCCAAGGTTGCGTTCAGCTCGGAAGCTACGGCCAACGGCTATAACTTCAGTGTGAACGATGCTCGCAAAGGCAAGCCGCACCTCGCCGGTACGGTCACGGCGCTGTAAGTCACGACGATCAGGGCAGTGGCAGCAGCCATTGCCCTGAAGCGCCGGGCCTTGAGGCCTCGGCACTTGAAACATCCTCCCCCGCCAGAACAGCCCAGCCCAGCCTCACACCAAACGCCTGCGACAACGCCTCGCGCAACGGCTCCGCCACGACCGGGCCATGCCACAGCACCTCGCGCTCGCCCAGCACCAGCGCATGCGTGGCAACAGCCATCGCCGCATTCATGTCATGCACACTGGCGACCACCAACGCACCTGACTCGGCCTCGGCTCGCATCGCGTTCAGCGCGATGGCCTGATGCCGCAAGTCCAGCGCCGCCAAGGGCTCATCGAGCAGCCAGACTCTGGCCTGATTCTGCTCGGCGAGCTGAATCTGCAACGCCGTACGCGCCAGTTGCACGCGCTGTTGCTCACCGCCAGACAAGGCTGTCCACGGCCGTTGCAGTAGATGCCCAAGCTCCCAGCGCTGCGCAACACGCGCGAACGACGCAGCCAGATCGGCATGCACGCCCTGCCAGGCAAAAGCGCCCATGCGCACAATCGCTTCAACGCGGAGTGCTGCACGCAAGCCATGCTGTTGCGGCAGATAGGCACGCTGTTGCGCCCAGCCAGTATCGTGCCAGGACGGCAACGCACGACCCTGCCAGCGCCAGCCATCCAGCGCACTGGCATGGCCGGCCATCTGACGCAGGAGCGTTGATTTGCCAACACCGTTCGGCCCCAGCACCAGCCAGCATTCACCGCCACGCAAGGTCAGCTCGGGCAACTGCAGCAAGACGCGGCCATCGGGGCTGAGCAGCGGCTGCGCCGCGATCTGCATCATCGCTGCCACCGCATACGCAGCAAGACCAGAAAGAACGGTGCGCCGAGCAAGGCCGTGAGGATGCCGACGGGAATTTCCAGCGGGCTCAGCAGCGTCCGCGCCAGTGTGTCTGCCAGTACCGCCAGCAAGGCTCCGATGATTAGCACCACTGGCGTTAGTGCGCGATGACTACAGCCGACCCAGCGACTGGCCATGTGCGGCGCCATCAGGCCGATGAAGGCGACGCTGCCAGCCTGCACTACTGCCAGCGCGGTCAGCGCGGCACTGGCCCAGATTACCTGCTGGCGAAAACGCGCCACCGGCAGGCCAAGATAGCCAGCCTCGCGCTCGCCCAGCAGCCATAAATCAAAAGCACTGGCACGACGCAGGCCCCAGAGCGTGAGCAGCAGCAAGATCGCCGCCGCCGGCAGCAGCAGACGCGGCTCGGCATAGGCGAAGCTGCCCATGAGCCAGAAGCTGCTGGCACGCAGCGCCTGATCCGGGCTTATCAGTAGCAGCATCTGCATGATGGCGGCGAGCAAGGCATTGAGCGCGATGCCAACTAGCAATAGCGCCTCGCCTTGCAATTGATAGCGTCGCGCCAGGGACAGCACGGCCAGCAACGACAACGAACCGCCGACAATGGCCGCCAGCGGCATCCAGACCCAGGCCGCCGGCCAGAGCACAAGAAAAATGATCGCGGTCAGCGCCGAACCGGAGGACACGCCGAGCAGGCCGGGCTCAACCAACGCCGTGCGAAACAGGGTTTGCAGCCAGAGCCCGGCCAGCGCCAGCGTGGCGCCCGACAACGCCGCCAAGGCCAGTCGCGGCAGGCGCAGCTGCCAGAAGATATCTGCGCCGAGACTGCCTGCGGGCAAGTCGACGAGCTGCAAAGCCATCAGCCCGGCCGTCAGCATACCGAGGCCGATCTGCCAGCCCCGCTCTCGCCAGCGCCACTTGCTCTGCACCATGCCATCGCTCCAAAACTCAAGGCGGCAGCTTACCTCAAGGCCTTGGGCCAGCTACAAGTAAACAGCAAAATGTCTGTAGAACAGAGACGAAATGCCCTTGCGAGGTTTTTCCGGCAGGCAGAGGATCGAATTGAGATCACTCTGCTTGGACAGCCATCATGAGCGTCACGGATATCAACAGTTTCGAAGGCGCTGCCAGCGAGGGGCCCGCCGCACTTGTTCTGTCGGGCGGCGGTGCACGCGCGGCCTACCAGATCGGCGTTTTGCAAGCGATTTCAGAGATGCTGCCGAACCGACACAGCACCCCGTTTCCGATTATCTGCGGCACCTCGGCGGGAGCCTTGAATGCGGCAGCGCTGGCTACTTGTGCCGACTCCTTTGGCAGCGGCGTGGACAAGCTGCACGATGTCTGGTCGAATTTTTCCAGTGCTCAGGTGTATCGCACCGATTGGCCCGGCGTGCTCGGCAGCGCCCTGCGCTGGCTGAGCAATCTGGCCTTCGGCCTGTTCAACAAGACCATCCCGGTGTCTTTGCTCAACAACGCGCCGCTGGCGCAACTGCTGCGCGAGATCGTGGACCTGAAGCAGCTGCCGCGCATGATAGACAACGGTCATCTGCATGCCTTGTGCATCACGGCGTGCAGCTACAGCCGCGGCGACTCAGTAAACTTCTATCAGGGTGTGCCGCAACTTACGGACTGGCAGCGCGCTAGGCGACGCGGCCGGCGCACACTGCTCAGCCACGAGCATCTGATGGCCTCCAGCGCCATCCCGCTGATTTTTCCGGCCGTGGATGTGGCGGGAGAATACTACGGTGACGGCGCCCTGCGTCAGCTCGCGCCAATCAGCCCGGCGCTGCATCTGGGTGCCAGTCGCATCCTCGTTATTGGTGCCGGAACCGGCACCGGCAGCGCAGCAAAATCGCCCGTGATGAGCTACCCCAGCTTGGCGCAGATCATCGGCCACATCATGAGCAGCTCGTTTATTGACAGTCTGGAGATGGATCTGGAGCGCATGCACCGCATCAATCACACGGTGAGCATTCTGCCGCCAGATCTGCTCGCCACCACGCCGCTAAAGCCGGTCAAGTACATGGTCATTTCGCCGCAGCTGGACAAGCTGGAAGTGCTGGCCGCACGCTATGCCCACACGCTGCCAGCATCCATTCAGCTCTTTGTGCGCGGCTCCGGTATGTTCAAGAAGTCCGGCTCCAACCTGCTCAGCTACCTGATTTTTGAGGCTCCGTTCGCCAAGGCACTCATTGATCTGGGCTATACCGAAGCCAAGGAGCGCGAGGCCGAGTTGCGCGCTTTTCTGCAGCCCGGCATCGAGCTGGATACGCCCAGCTCAAGCACGGTGCTGAATTTCAGACGCCCGCCACAAGCCTGAGCATCAGCGCTCGAGCAACTCGTGCTGACGCATCAGACCTTCCTGCGCGGTTGATGCCACCAGCACGCCATCGCGGCTGTAGATCAGACCGCGATTGATGCCTTTGGCCGATGACGCCGACGGCGCATCCATGCTGTACAGCAGCCAGTCGTCCATGCGCACCGGGCGATGGAACCACATGGCGTGATCGATGCTCGCGCACTGCATGGACGGCTGCATGAAATGCACGGCGTGCGGCATCATAGCGGTGCCCATGAGTGCGAAGTCTGAGGAAAAAGCCAGCAGACATTGATGCAGGAAAGGATCATCCGGCAGCTGCATTTGTGCGCGCATCCAGTGCGCCCGCTGCGGTGGCTTAGGCGTCAGCGCGAACGGATTAACCGGGTCGATGGGGCGCAGCTCGATCGGGCGATCACGCTCCATCATCGCGCGCATTTTTTCCGGCACAAACGGTGCCACAAGACGACGCAGCTCCAGCTCGCTCTTCAGCTCTTCCGGCTGCGGCACTTCCGGCATCGGCATCTGGTGATCAAGGCCCTCTTCCGCGATGGAGAACGACGCCATCATGGTGAAAATGATTTCGCCATGCTGAATCGCCTTGACCGTGCGCGTGGTGAAACTCTTGCCATCGCGCACGCGCTCAACGGCATAGACAATCGGCGTGGTGGCATCGCCAGGACGCAGAAAATACGCGTGTAGCGAGTGCGCCAAACGATTTTCCACCGTGCGACCAGCAGCCATCAGCGCCTGGCCTAGCACCTGCCCGCCAAACACATTCTTGCCAAACAGATTGATACTCTGGCCCCGGAACAGATTGATCTCGATGGGTTCCAGATCAAGCAACTGCAACAACTCTTGCATGACAGCAGACATCTAACACCTCTCGTCGCGGCAATTTCCAGACAGATACGCTGAACCATCAGGCGCTTATTGTCAGGCTTTTGTTACACTCGCGGAACTGTTTGGCGCGAATTTGACTCCTTTTTGCTGCGCCGTTGCCTGAGGTTGCACTATGTTTCGACTGTTCGGTCTGGATCGCTTGATCCGTCTGGTGATTCGCAAAATCATGATGCTCTGGGTGCGCACGCAAGTGCTACCGCACGATTGGCGCGGCCTTGGCATCGATCCCAGCAAACCGATCTGCTATGTGCTGCAAAGCCGCTTGCTGTCGAATGTGCTGGTGCTGGAAAGCGAGGCGATGACGCTGGGCATGCCGCGCCCGCTGGCCTCGATGCGTCAGCACGGCCTGCGCGAGAAGCATTCGATCCTGTGCCTGACCAGCGGCGAACAGCCGAATCCGTTGATGAAGCCGCGCCACCAGCACTCGCCGCGTCTGCAAGCGCTGATCGAAGCCGTAAAGGCCGACCACACGCTGGATGTGCAGCTGGTGCCGGTGACCATTCTCTGGGGTCGTGCGCCAGACAAGGAAAGCTCGCTGCTGAAAGTGCTGCTCGCTGATTCCTGGGCCACGCCGTCGGCGCTGAAGCAATTCTTCACCGTGCTGGTGCAGGGCCGCACCACCATCCTGCGCGTGAATGCGCCGATTTCGCTGCGCCAGCTCTGCGATGAAGGCCAGGACAGTGAGCGCACGCTGCGCAAGGTGTCGCGCGTGCTGCGTGTGCACTTCCGCCGCCAGCGTACCGCCGTCATCGGGCCTGATTTGTCACACCGTCGCACACTGGTCAGCGAAATCATCCGCGCCGAGCCTGTGCAGGCGGCGATCGCTCGCGAGATGAGCGAAAAGGGCGTCACCCGTGAAGTCGCCGAAGCGCGTGCGCGCCTGTACTGCAACGAGATTGCCGCCGACTACTCCTTCCCGGTGGTGAATGCGCTGAAATCCTTCCTGACCTGGATGTGGACGCGCCTGTACAACGGCGTTGAGGTGCATCATTTCGAGACGGTCGAAAAGCACATGGCCGATCACGAGGTCATCTATGTGCCCTGCCATCGCAGCCACATCGACTACCTGCTGCTGGCCTATGTCATCTTCATTCACGGCTACACCACGCCGCACATCGCCGCCGGCGCCAACCTGAACATGCCCATCGTTGGCGGCATTCTGCGCCGCTCCGGGGCGTTTTTCCTGCGTCGTACTTTCCGCGACAACTTCCTCTACGGCATCGTCTTTCACGAATACCTGCACCAGATCATGAGCCGTGGCTTCCCGATCAAGTACTTCGTGGAAGGCGGCCGCAGCCGCACCGGCCGCCTGCTCACGGCCAAGCTGGGCATGGTCAACATGACCTTGCGTAGCTATCTGCGCGACAACAAGCGCCCGCTGGTGTTCCTGCCCGCCTACATCGGCTACGAAAAGCTCATGGAAGGCGGCACCTACATCGGCGAATTGCAGGGCAAGCCCAAGCAGAAGGAAAACCTGTTCGCGCTGGCCATGTCGGTGCGCAAACTGCAGAAGGTCTTCGGTCGCGTACACCTGAGCTTCGGCAGCCCGATTTATCTGAACGATGTGCTGGATGCCAACATGCCGGGCTGGCGCACCAACCCGGATGCCGCTGACAGCCCCGAGTTTGTCACCACCTCGAAAGCCATCGGCGATGCCATCACCACGCAGATCAACGCCTGCGCCGTGGTGAATCCGGTGAATTTGCTCAGCTTGGTGCTGTTGTCTACCCCGAAGCATGCGATCGACGAAGAACAACTCGCCGAACAGGTCGCGCTCAACAAAGCCCTGCTGCAAGCCGTGCCCTATCACGACCAGATCGTCATCACCGACATGGACGGTCCGCAGATGGTGGCCTATGGCGAAGAGCTGAAGATCCTGCAGCGCCGCAAACATCCGCTCGGCGACCTGCTGTACCTGCAGGAGGAAGAGGCCGTGCTCATGACCTACTTCCGCAACAACACCCTGCACCTGTTCGCCCTGCCCTCGCTGCTGGCCATTCTGTTGCTGCAGAACAACCACGCCAGCATGGAGCAGCTGCTGAAGATGGTGCGCTCGATCTATCCCTTCCTGCGCTCCGAGCTGTTCCTGATCTGGCGCGATGAAGAGCTGCCCGGCGTGATCGCGAAGACGCTGGAAGCCATGGCCGCGCAGAATCTGGTGCAGCGCACCGAGGGCGACACCTGGGTGGTGCCGGGCACGAACACGGCCGACTATGCCCGCCTGCACATCCTCAGCCGTGCGCTGCGACAGACGCTGGTGCGCTACCACATGACCATCACCGTGCTCAATCAGCGCGGCTCCGACAAGCTCACCCAGCAGCAGCTGGAAGAGCTCTGCCATCTGCTGGCACAGCGGCTGTCGTTCGTGCGTGAGTTCAGCGCGCCGGAATTCTTCGACAAGGCCCTGTTCAAGAACTTCCTGGATACGCTGAAAAGTCTGGGCTACCTCAGCATCAACGAAGGCAAGCGCCTGGTCTTCGACGAGCGCCTCAGTGCGCTGGCCACCGATGCCCTGCAGATGCTGCCCAGCGGCATCCGCCAGGCTGTGCTGCAAGTCACGCTGATTACCGATGAGGAAGTGGCTGGCGCGCTGCTGGCGCTGGAGCAGAGCAAGGAACGCAAGAAGGGGAAAGCGGCGGCCTGATCTGGCCGCTTATACCCAGTTTTCCAGCCTGAGCGCATCGACGCGCTCAAACTCGCGCAGATTATTGGTCACCAGAATCAGACCCTCGCTGCGCGCATGGCCGGCGATATGCAGGTCGTTGATGCCTATCGTGGTGCCCTTGCGCTCTAGGTCCGCGCGAATTTGCCCGTAATGCGCAGCCGCTTTGCTGGCATAGGGCAAGACATCCAAGCGTGATACAAAGTCCTCGATCCGCCGCAGGTTCTGCTCTCGGTGCTCACTCTTTTCGGCACCGTGCATCAGCTCTGAAAAGGTGATGGTGCTGATGCACATTTGCCCGGCATGGCGATTAAATGTCGCCAGAATATCCAGCGGGCGACGCTTGATGACATGGATGACGATGTTGGTGTCGAGCATGTACTTGAGCATCAGAGACTCTCGCGCTCCGATTGCTGCTGCGACGCGCGCTCTGGCAGAAAGTCGTCGCTGACGCCTTCATCGCCGAGAAAAAAGCTGTCCCAGCTGCGATCCAGTGGCGACAGAATGCGGTCTGCACCCAGCACGCGCACCACCACCTTTTTGATGGTGTCTGGAAAGCGCGTCTCAGCCGGAAGCCTGACGGCTTGCGTGCGATTGTTCTCGAATACCGATCCGGTTTGCATATCCAGTCACTCCATCAAATGCCATACACTCAGTGTATATAGCATAAGTGCCCGCGTTCAACCAAGCAACGGCGCATACAGGTCAAAGCGATTGCTCTGCCCTTCCATGCGCTGATGCGGTGCCACGCCGGCCAGATCCGGCGCATGGCGCGGGCGCTTTACCACGATGCGGCGGGTAGCGACTTGTCGCGCCAGCGCCAGCAGTTCGTCGGCGTCATCATCGCTGCCAACCACTTGCCGGAACAGGCGCATGTCGAGCTTGACCAGTGCGGACTTGTCGCGATGCGGGAACATCGGGTCGAGATACACCGTTTCCGGACGCTCGGCGGCGGGCAGATCGCGTAATCGCAGCAAGACATCCTGAGCGCTGCCTTCGTGCAGCTGAATTCTCGCCGCTGTCTCGGCGGTTTGCGCCGTGGCCGCCGCACGCGCCAGGCCATCGCGCAGCAAGGCTTGCACGATGGGCGATCGCTCGCAGCTTTGTACCTCGGCACCGACATGCGCAAGCAGCCAGCTGTCGCGGCCCCAGCCTGCGGTGGCATCGAGTACGCGCAGGCGTGGCGCACCAGCGGCCACCGGTTTGATGCCACAGGCTTTCACCACCGCCTCACCGCAGCCACCACCCTGCGCCATGCGCCAGCGCAGGGCATCGGAGGCAAAGTCGACGCGCACGGGGGCCGGCAACGGCTTCTCGATGGCTTGCAGGCCGAGACCGGCGTCATCGAGCCAGAGGACGACTGTCTCGCCAGCCTCCGGCCGATGCCGCGCCGGCAGCAACAGCCGGCGCTCGGCCAGCGCCTCCACACACAAGCCCAGCTGCAACGCCAGTGCCTGCGCTTGCGCAACACGCGCAGGCAACGCCCCAGCGTCGTGGCAGAGTCGCGTCAGGCCCACGCGCTGCCGCCGACGCCGAGCAGGATCGCCAGGCCGAAGGCGATGCGATACCAGGCAAAAACCGTGAAATCATGACGCGAGATGAAACGCATCAGGGCACGAATCACGGCCAGCGCGACGATGAAGGAAACAACGAAGCCGATAGCAATGACCGGCAAATCAGACATCGCAAACAGGTCGCGGCTCTTGTAGCTGTCGTACAGCGTGGCGGCAAACATCGTGGGGATGGCGAGAAAGAACGAGAACTCGGCCGCCGCTGTGCGCGACAGACCAAAGAGCAGCCCGCCAATGATGGTGGCACCGCTGCGGGAAGTGCCGGGGATCAGCGCCAGACATTGGGCCAGACCGATTTTCAGGGCATCCTGCCAGCGCATGTCATCGACTGTGTGGACGCGCACCGTGACTTGCCGACGCTCGGCGACCAAAATGACCACGCCGCCGACCACCAGCGCTATTGCCACCGAGGTCGGGTTGAAGAAATACAGCTTCAGTGTTTTCAGGAAGAAGAAGCCGAGCAAGGCCGCCGGCATGAACGCCACCAGCACATTGATGACAAAGCGCTGAGCGCCGGCCTGTCCGAGCTGCGTGGCCACGCCCCAGAGCCGCTGGCGATATTCGTAGCACACCGACAAAATAGCCCCGAGCTGAATCGCCACTTCAAAGACGGCACGCTTTTCTTCTGTCCAGAAATCCAGCCAGGCGGCTGTCAGAATCAAATGGCCGGTGCTGGAGATCGGCAGAAACTCGGTAATGCCCTCGACCACGCCCATGACCACGGCTTGCCACGCTAATGTCCAATCCATCACGCTGTCTCTTCAGTTGAGTTTGTCTGGCTTGCATTCGCCGGGCTGGTCACCAGACGAGAATAGGTTTCATAAAAATGCGGCGGCATGCGTTTCAGGCGTCCTGACGCGATCTCGATGCAGACCAGATGAGTTGCGCCCCGGAAAATAGTCAGACCATCGTCCAGACGAATGATCTGGTAGACGCGGTGCGTGGACAGCTTGTCCACGCGCAGGAGCCAGGTGCCGATCAGCAGATCTTCGCCGAGATGACTGGCCACGAGATAGTCCAGCTCATGGCGGCGTACCACCATGCCGTGGCCGCAGGCTTCGTAGTCTGCCGGCCCCAGACCATTGGCCTGCGAATGCGACCACGCCGCCGCCTCCATCCACTGCTGATAGACCACATTATTGGTGTGACGCATCACATCAATGTGTTCGGGCAATACTTTCAGCGCCACGGTATGCGGCTCGGGATAGTCCCAGTTCAGCGATGGCGTCATGTTCAGCGTCCCGGTAGTTTCTTCCAGACATCGTCACGCAAGTAGACCGGCAAGGCCAGTTCCGGCGCGACCGCCTTGCCAGCCTGCACGGCCGCCGCAGCGAGGGTGGCCACATCTTCGGCATCCGGTGCGAGGTCGGCGTAAATCTGCTGCACGGCAAAGGTCTGCGCTAGGCTGTCGCCATAGGTGGCCCAGCCGGAGCCGGCTGCCACGCCTGCAGTAGCAGAGCCGCCCGTCTGCGCGGCTAAATGCGCCGCCCAAGCCGCCACCAGCGCCGCCGGCAAGGTCGCCGGCGCACCCGCCACTTCGGGCGTGATGGCCTGCATCAAGCCATCGGCATCCAGCGCATAGGCACCGGCGTAGATTTCCTGCATGCGCGCATCGAACGCTGCCAGCACAGCGAGCGCGCCATGCTGCCGATACGCCGCCTGCGCCAGCGTCTGCAGGCTCGATACCGGCACCACCGGCAAATCAGCCCCAAAGGCCAGACCTTGCGCGACGGCCGCCGCAATACGCACACCCGTGAACGCGCCCGGCCCGCAGGAGTAGGCCACGGCAGTAAATTGCGTCAGCGCCAGACCGGACTCAGCCAGCAGCTCATCCACCATGGGCAGAATCAGCTCGGTTTGCTGGCGCGGGGCATGTTGGCGACGCGCGATACACTGCATCTGACCTGCGCCATCGCGCTGCCAGATGGCCACCGAGCAATGTTCCGTGGCGGTTTCCAGTGCCAGCAGTTTGATGCCACTCGTCATGTCGATGCCGGCTCCAGGCT